>NZ_JBQHQF010000007.1:0-86652 GCF_052067635.1 Collinsella sp. HCP3S3_E5
TCCGATCTCCCGGGGCCGGCCGATCCGGCCCTCAGGGTATCGGGTTCCCACATTCATCCGCACATGTACGGATGAATGTGGGAGGTGTTCGGATAAAGTTGATAATCAAGGGGTTTAAACAAGGGGGGTTTGTTGCGCAACACTCGTTCAATGAAACAGGGGGTTAGGTTATACTAAATTCCACTGCAGGCCCAATCTGATGCAATTTGCTTTGGATTCGACCTTCAGCGGACATCTAATTCACTATTTGGTTGTCCCGGCGGTTATTTAGCGTCTCGACGTAAGCTCGGCCCCGGAGCCCGTTCGAGCTGTTCGTATTCCTTGAAAGGGGAAACATGGACATATCGAGGAAGACTGATTATGCCCTCCGCATGCTTGCGATGCTTGCCGAGGAGCCGGAGCGGTTGCTTTCTGTTCGCACTGCTGCCGAAGAGGTCAATGTTCCGTATTCGTTTGCCCGCTCGATCCAACACGGTTTGGTTCAGGCCGGTATTGTGGAGAGCCTGCGTGGCGTCCACGGCGGTATGCGTCTTAAGGTCAACCCGAGCGAGGTCACTATCCGTCAGGTCGTCGAGGCCGTTCAGGGCCCTATGGTTATGAATGATTGCACGGCACTCGATGGCGACTGTGCACGCAGGGGCACGTGCTGCTATCATCCCCTGTGGGCTGGGGCCCAGGCGCTGATGCGTGACTACCTCGATTCCGTTTCGCTGGACGATGTCGTCGCTCGCCGCCAGTTCCCCGCCGTCGATCCCAAGTTCGCCGACCGCGACGCCTTTCCCGAGTATGCCGTTTGCGCGTGTGCTTGCCGGGAGGAGTAGCGCCGCATAAGGAGCATAGCTATGATTCAGGACCCCTTTCGTTCGATGATTCGTTCGGAAGGGGTTCTGCGTTATCGCGACCTTCCGTGGCGCCGCACACGCGACCCGTACATCATCTGGCTTTCCGAGGTCATGCTGCAGCAGACGCAGGTTCCACGCGTAGAGATGCGCATGCCGGCATGGCTCGACCGCTTTCCGACCGTGCATTCTCTCGCCCAGGCCGCTCCTTCTGATGTTTTGGACGCTTGGCAGGGCATGGGCTACAACCGCCGTGCTTTGGCGCTCCATAAGGCTGCGCAGCGACTCGTGGAGGACTGGGATGGGGAGTTTCCGCGTGATACACGCGACCTGGTCGCGCTGCCCGGTATTGGGCCCGCAACGGCGCAGGGCATTCGGTCGTTTGCGTTTGATCTTCCGGGAGTGTACCTGGAGACCAATGTGCGCACGGTCTTTCTGCATTACTTTTTTCCTGACGTTCCGTCTGTTCCCGATCGCGAGCTGGTGCCGTTGATCCAGGCGGCCTGCCCGGCGGCGCCCGGTGCGGCGGCGGATGAGGTCGCTCCCTTTGCCGTGCCGCTCGACGATGCCGATACGCCGCGCGCGTGGTATTACGCGCTGCTGGATTACGGCGCGTATCTCAAAAAGACGCTGCCCAATCCGTCTAGGCGCTCGGCGGGTTATAGCCGCCAGTCCAAATTTGAGGGCTCGCGTCGGCAAAAGCGTGCCCATATCGTGCGCATGCTGCTTGCAGCTCGCGACGGACAGCCGGCGGGCATAACGCTTGTTGAAGCTGTTGCAGGCGTTAACAAGATGGAGGCCGCAGCGGGTCGCGAACCGGTTGGTTGCGATTTTATTGCGGGCATTCTTGCCGACCTGGAGCGCGAAGGCTTTTGTCGTGCCGAAGGCGAGCGCTGGCTGAGTGTGTGATGACGCGAATTTGCAGAACAGGATAGTAAGGTTTAGACTCTCGGCATGAGGGTATCCTAAAGGCAATGCCGCTCAAAGTCTATGGGCGGCGCGTATTGAAGGGAAGTACACCTATGGATTTTGAGAATTCTCAAACCAAGAAGAACCTCGAGACCGCTTTTGCCGGTGAGTCCCAGGCGCACACCAAGTATCGTTACTATGCATCCAAGGCCAAAAAGGACGGCTACGTTCAGATTTCGAATATCTTTGCAGAGACGGCGGGCAACGAGTCCGAGCATGCCAAGCTGTGGTTTAAGTACCTGCACGACGGTGCTGTTCCGGATACGCTGGACAACCTGCGCGATGCCGCCGCGGGCGAGAACTACGAGTGGACCACGATGTATGACGAGTTCGCCAAGACCGCCGAAGAGGAGGGTTTTGCCGAGATCGCCGCGAAGTTCCGTGGCGTTGGCGCTGTCGAGAAGGCTCACGAGGAGCGCTATAACAAGCTCGTCGAGCGCATTGAATCGGGCGAGGTGTTTGAGCGCGAGGGCGTAAAGGTGTGGAAGTGCCTGAACTGCGGGCACCTGCATGTTGGTGCCAAGGCGCCCGAGGTGTGCCCGGTTTGCAACCATCCCAAGGCGTACTTTGAGGAGCAGGTGGTGAACTACTAGCGCGTGGCGCTGGCTGCTGCGGAGCGCAGGGCGGGAGGCCGGATTGCCTTCCCTCCCCGCTCACGGCTTCGCAGGGTCGCGTTGAGGGAAGGCAATCCGGCCTCCCTCCCCGCGCCCCGGCGTTGGGTCGTTGCGTGCTCGCTACAGAAAAGCTGATTAGAAGTTTGCGTGCCGCCCCTTTTGGGGCGGCACGTTTTTGTGTGGGGTCCCTGTCTTCACAATTTCCGTCAAGCTTTTGGTTAGGTTTTGGTCGGATGGCGCAAGGGCAAGAGGGCAAAAGATTGCTGGCGAAAAAAGCTCAAAGAAAGTGCTGGTAGGGGAGTTGTTGAACTTTTCGACAGTTTTCTGACAAAAGAATCTTTGCGGCTATTGCCGCGGATTTCGTTGCCGCGGCCGCGATGGTGCGGGATGCTGGGCGCAAGCATCGAATGCTCCTATTGAGGAGGCCAACATGGATCTGTTTCTTGAGACCCCGCAGCAACAAGCCGAGCGCATGCTGCGCCAACAGCAGCGGCTTATGGAGATGCAAATGCAAGGGGCAGCCGTCCAGCCTCCTGCGCAAAACGCCGCGCCCGCGGTATCGTCTGCGGGTGAGGTGGACCCAGGAGCCTATTCCGTACAGCAAGATTCATATGCGCAGGAGCTTGCGTTCGACAAGCGTCGTGCGCGTCGCCGTCGCTGGGCCCAGCGCCTGCGTACGCTGGCGATGATCGTGTTGATCCCGTTGGGACTCGCGGCAATCTTCTTGGCCTCATATGCCCTCACGTGCATTCTCAACGGCGCCTCGCCCAGCGAAGTGCTCCAACATTTGACAGCTCTCGGCCAGCGCCTGGGCGATGTCGTAACAACCATCCGCGCCGGCTGGGAGAGTTAGCGTTTGTCACATTAGGACTTCTAGGGTGCAGGGATTATCGCCACGAGTAGAATTCTTGCATCCTGTGGGTCCTGTCGTGCGACTGAATAGTATTATTGATGATAATTAATAATAGGATTTGCTATGCATAAGCAGGATTTAGAGCAGACTCTTTTGGGTATTGACGAAGAGGCGGAGCTGGAAATAGGTCCAAGAGACGATAGACCGAGCGTTGTATTGGTGGGAGGGAGCGCCTTCATGCTTAACGATGTGACGAATCGGTCGGTTACACATGACATTGATGTGTTTGAGGCAGACAGGTGCCTCCGCGAGATCATAGCTCGATATTCCGAGGTGAATGGTATGGCGGCGGCATATTGTAATCAGATGCCATTCAATTACGAAGATCGTTTGATTCCCTTGGATATTGGGGCGCGTTTTATCAGGTACTTTACGCCATCCTTGGAAGACCTAGCGGTAATGAAGCTCTATGCTTACCGTCCGAACGACATCGTCGATCTTCATAGCCAGGCATTCGTCGACCGACTTGATTGGGGGCTGCTCGAACGGCTTATATTCGACGAGGGCGAGGCGCTGGCGTCGTCGCCTTCGGAGCGGAGTTATCAAGAGATGGTCTGCGCATACAGGCAATACAAAAAGGAGGTGCTCGGTTGAATCTGACCTTTGAGGGATTCTTAAAAGGCTATTGCCGAGAGCTATCCGGACAGCAGTCGCTCAGTTTTAGAAAACTGGTTAAGCAGGCGACGACGGTTGCGCCGCGCGTGGCGGAGCCCCTGTTTTTGCTCGCTTTGGCGCAGGGTAAAGCCGAATACGTTCTGGGCTTATCCGAGGGTTCGTGGATGGAAGAGGGTTACCGAGGCGTTTTGTCCTTGTACGCCCAAGCGGGTAGCCTGGCATCTCTATGCACCGAGGACAAACTCCCTAATCGTTATGCCAACGTTTGGCGTGCGTATAGAGCGGTGAAGGAAAAGCCAGTGGCGGACAGAAGGATCAACGCTCTGATGCGAAAAAGAACGTTGGGAGCGCTAGGGGAATCGGGCGTAACGCGCTACGGTCTCTGCCGCGATTTGAATCTGAATAAGGGAAACGTGTACGCATACTTAGCCGGCGATGACTCAAAGGTGAGCAGGGAGACGGCGCGCCGCATTATGGAATATGCGGAGGAGAGGGGCGCCCAAGAAGGGGCCGGGCGCCCGGTGCGTGTGGCGGGGTAAGATTGATCGCGGTTTTGATTGATGATCGATTGGGTTTGTTGGGCGGAGTCTATGTCTGCTGTTGATATTGTGCTGGTCGTGATCGCCTTGGTAGCGGTAGGAGTGGCTGTGGCTTGCGCCCTGCAGCTCAAGGGCCTTCGCGCCGAGCTGCGAGAGCGCGGCGATGGCGGTGCGGAGGCGCTGGCGGCACTCGAGCAGGCCAACAACGCGCTCGATGCCCTGAACGTTGCGCTGGCCGAAACCCGCCGCACGGCCAATGCCATCGCGCAGCAGCAGACGACAGATGCGGCCGTGGAGCAGCAACGTTACCTGAACATCGCACGCGAGTTTTCGCAAGCTGGTGACCGGATGGATGACCTGCGCCGCGAGACGGCCCAACAACTCGGTGCCAACCGCGAGGGCATCGAGCACCGCCTGGACAAGGTGCGCGAGGCGGTCGATGCCCAGCTGGGTGCTATCCGCAAAGACAACAACGTGCAACTCGATCAGATGCGCGCGACGGTGGACGAGAAGCTCTCCCGCACGCTCAACGATCGCCTGTCGGCATCGTTTAAGCAGGTGAGCGACCAGCTCGAGGCCGTGTACAAGGGCCTGGGCGACATGCAGTCCATCGCCACCGGCGTGGGCGACCTTAAGCGCGTGCTGGGCAACGTAAAGGCGCGTGGCATTTTGGGCGAGGTGCAGCTGGGTGCAATCCTGGCGGACATCCTTACACCCGACCAGTATCTGGAAAACGTCGCCACCAAGCCCGGCGCCTCGGAGCGCGTTGAGTTTGCCGTCAAGCTGCCGGTAGACGAGGACGATCCCGTGCTGCTGCCGATCGACTCCAAATTCCCGGGTGACGCATATGAGCATCTGCTCGACGCCCAGGAGTCGGGTGACGCTGAGGCCGTCGCCGCTGCGCGTAAGACGCTCGACGCCATGGTCAAGCGCGAGGCCAAGGACATCTGCGAAAAGTACCTGAGTGTGCCGGCAACGACCAACTTTGGCATTATGTTCGTGCCGTTTGAGGGGCTGTATGCCGAGGTTGTCAGTCGTCCGGGACTTATCGAGACCCTGGGCCGCGACTATCACGTCAACGTTGCCGGCCCTAGCACCATGGCGGCTATCCTCAACAGCCTGCAGATGAGCTACCAAACGTTTAGGCTGCAAAAACGCACCGATGACGTGCTGCGCGTGCTTTCTGCCGTCAAGGCCGAGCTGCCGCGCTATCAGGCGGCGCTGCGCCGCGCCCAGCAGCAAATCGAGACCGCGGGAAAGACGGTCGAGGGCATCATCACCACGCGCACCAACGTCATGGAGCGCAAGCTCAAGGACATCGACGCGCTGGAAGACGCCGACCAAGCTGATGAGATCTTGGGACTCACGCCCGCGGGCCTTCTCACAGACCAAGAAGACGAGGAATAATTACAACAAGACGGTGGGGCGCCGGCGCAAACGCGGGCACCCCGCTGCTTTTCGCATCGTGCTTGCCTGAAGTGCGCTTTAGTATGCAACAATGACGTTTAGCCCCGCCAGATGTGAAAGGAAGCCCATGTCACAGAGAAGCACCAGTCCGCTCAAACGCTCAACCGTGCGCCGCACGCTACAGCGTTTTTGGGACGTCACGCGCACGCAGCCGCTGATCGTCTTTCTCTCGGTGCTCTCGTCGGCGGGCTACATCTTTTTGCTCACGTTTGCCAACACCTACGTGATGGCGCTTATCGTCGACCGCGTCCAGGCCGGCCCCGTGGCGGGCGACCGGGTGTTTGAGGTCTTTGGCCCCTACATTCTGGCGCTTGTGCTCGTTAACCTAGTGGGCCAAATCCTCTCCAAGCTGCAGGACTACACCGTCTACAAGCTCGAGATTGCGGGCAACTATCACTTGGCGCGCCTGTGCTTCGACACGCTCTCCAATCAATCCATGACATTCCACACCAGCCGTTTTGGTGGATCGCTTGTGAGCCAGACGAGCCGTTTTATGAGCGGCTACACGGGGCTGGTGGACGTGACGGTGTATTCGCTCATTCCCACTGTCACCTCGGTTGTCTGCACGGTGGCGGCGCTCGCTCCGGTGGTGCCGACGTTTACCGTGATCCTGGTGGGCATTATGGTCGTCTACATCGCGTTTGTCTGGCTCATGTATAAGCGCATCATGCCGCTTTCGGCCGCGACGTCCGCCGCGCAGAACAAGCTGTCGGGCGTGCTTTCCGACGCGGTCACGAACATCCTGGCCGTCAAGACCTGCGGGCGCGAAGACTTTGAGCGCGACCTGTTCGATAGCGCCGACCGCGCCGCGCGCGACGCCGAGACGGTTTCGATGCACGCCATGATGCAACGCAACTTTACGACCTCGGGCCTTATCGTCATCACCATGGCTGTGGTGAGTGTGTTTGTGGCGGGCGGCAACGCGTGGTTTGGCATCTCGGCCGGCTCGCTCGTCATGATCTTTACCTATACGTACAACCTCACCATGCGTCTGAACTACGTAAGCTCCATGATGCAGCGCATTAACCGAGCGCTGGGCGATGCGGCCGAGATGACGCGCGTGCTGGACGAGCCGCGTCTGGTGGCAGACGACGAGAACGCTCCCGAGCTCAAGGTGGGCGATGGCGCGATTGATTTTGAGCACCTGAGCTTTGCATACCGCGACGCCGCGGCGGGCGAGAGCGTGTTCGACGACCTGACGCTCCATGTGGCGGCGGGCCAGCGCGTGGGCTTGGTGGGCAAATCGGGCTCGGGCAAGACGACGCTCACCAAGTTGCTGCTGCGCCTGGACGACGTACAGGGCGGTCGCGTACTCGTGGACGGTCAGGATGTCTCGCGCTGCACGCAGCAGAGCCTGCGCCGCCAGGTTGCCTACGTGCCGCAGGAGGCGCTGCTGTTTCACCGCTCCATTCGCGAGAACATCGCCTACGGCCGCCCCGACGCCACCGACGAACAGATCCGCGAGGCGGCCCGCTTGGCCAATGCCCTGGAGTTTATCGACCGCCTGCCCCGGGGCTTTGACACCATGGTGGGCGAGCGCGGCGTTAAGCTTTCGGGCGGCCAACGCCAGCGCGTGGCCATCGCCCGTGCCATCCTCACCGACGCGCCGATTCTGGTGCTCGACGAGGCGACCTCTGCCCTGGACAGTGAGTCCGAGGCGTTGGTGCAGGAGGCGCTTGAGAACCTGATGCGTGGCCGTACCTCCATTGTGGTGGCACATCGCCTGTCCACCGTGGCGGCGCTCGACCGCATCGTGGTGCTGGCGGACGGCGAGATTGTCGAGGACGGTACGCATGCGCAGCTTGTCGAGGCAGGCGGCGAGTACGCAAGCTTGTGGGGCCGCCAGACCGGCGCATTTTTGGAGGCGTAAAGACCCCATACGTGGGACAATCGTGCCCATAGGTAAGTTATGCCGCTGATCCGAGGAGTCGTTATGCCACGCGAGACCAATGCCGCCAAGCGCGAGCGCGCCGTTGAGGTGTGCGAGCGCCTTAACCGTCGCTATGGCCCGGTTGAGTGTTTTCTGGACCACGAGAATCCCTATAGGCTGCTCATAGCGGTGTTGCTCTCGGCGCAGACGACCGACGCGCAGGTCAACAAGGTGACGCCGAAGCTGTTTGCCCAGTGGCCCACGCCCGAGGCCATGGCGGGGGCGAGCGTTGCCGATGTGGCAGATACCATTAAGTCGCTCGGCTTCTATAAGAGCAAGGCCAAGCACGCCGTGGAGGCCGCACAGATGATTGTCGCCGATTACGGCGGCGAGGTGCCGGCCGACATGAAGGAGCTTGTCAAGCTGCCGGGCGTGGGACGCAAAACGGCGAACATCGTGCTCAACGTGGGGTTTGGCATTGTCGAGGGCATCGCGGTCGATACGCACGTCAACCGCATCGCGCACCGCCTGATGCTGAGTCCCAAGACGCACGCCAAAGAGCCGCTCAAGACCGAGCAGGATCTGCTCAAGATCTTGCCGCACGAGTATTGGGAGTCGGTCAACCACCAGTGGATCACCTTTGGCCGCGAGATCTGCGACGCCCGCAAACCTAAGTGCGACGAGTGCCCGCTGGCAGATCTTTGCCCCAGCGTACGGATGGACTAGGTTGCAAGGGCAGGGTGTCGCCGCTCTCGCGTATCTCCGGGTGGCACAAATCGAGGCGCGGCCGGTGACCACGGCGCTCGCTACGACTCCCGAAGCAAGAACTCTTCTGCCGGCACAACCGATGCGCCCTCGGTATCGTAGCGCTCGGAGCCGTGATATACGACGGCTCGGTCCTTTGCGGGAATGCCCAGTTCGGAACCAACAGAGCGTAGGTGTCGAGCGAATGTGTCGCGATAGGTAGCGCCCGATTTGATTTCGAACGCCTGCGGGCGAGCCGGCTCTGTTAGATCGATAAGGTCGATCTCTCGTTTGCTGTCGTCGCGATAAAAGACAAGCGTGGGCTCGATGCCTCTGTTGAGATATGCCTTCTGGCGTTCCGAGACAACGAGGTTTTCGAATATTTCCCCGCTTAGGGGGTGGTTCATGAGACTGCGCTCGTCGTGAATGCCAAGCAGATGGCAAAGTAGTCCCGTGTCGTAGAAGTACAGTTTTGGCGCTTTGGTAAGCCGCTTGCGCATGTTTCCAGCATATGGCTGAAGCAGGAACACCAAATAGCTTGATTGCAGGATCGAAAGCCACGAGCTGATCGTCGCCGTGGCGACTCCCACATCAGCGGCGAGTCTTGATAGGTTGAGCAGCCCTCCCACGCAAGCCGCGCACAGCCCGATCATTTTTCTAAAGGAGCTCAGGTTGCGCACGTCGAGAAGACCGCCCGCATCGCGTTCCACATAGGTCATAAGGTAATTTTGGTAGAACATATCGGTGGGGATGCCCGCATCATATATGCGCGGGTATCCCCCGCGAATCAGGTAGGTGTCAAGCGAGATTTGCGTATCGCTGAGCTCCTGGTAGGAGAGAGGTAGGAGTTTGAGCATGCCGACGCGCCCGGCAAGCGATTGCTGGATGTTGTGCATGAGCAAAAAGTTTTGCGAGCCGGACAATACATACTGGCCGGCTCTTCCGCGCTCGTCGGAGGCGACCTGAATCATGCTGAACAGCTCCGGTGCATATTGGGCCTCGTCGATGATCAGATGATCGGGGCGCCTGCTGATAAAGCCGACGGGGTCATCGAGTGCGGCGCGACGGACTTCCGGGTTCTCGAGGTTGAGATATTCATATTCAGGAAAGACGGCCTTGATGAGAGTTGACTTGCCGCTTTGGCGTGGCCCCGTAAGCGAGACGACGGGGAACCATTCTGACATGTCGCGTAGCTTTTGGGCCATGCTTCGCTCAATCATTTTTAACGCCCTTCGTGTCTTGCATCGCATGCCCGTAGGCAGGCTTTTGGTCCGAAAGCCTCGTGCCGAGTTTGTCAGCATCCGGCGGGTTTCGTGGCAGGTCTTTGGGATTTGTCAGATTGTCAAGGCAAAACAACCATAATTACTAATTAGAAGTTACCACAACTATAAAGTAGGAATTGCCATAATTACAAAGTAACGCAGGTGAAAGCTGATAATTGATGCTGCTCGATCGGGCTGTTTTGTGCCGAGGGCGTTCGGGCATGCGCGTTTTGGGTGAGTGGACCGGGTGCTGATGGCCGCCGTGCAGTTTGCGCGACGCCCGCAAACCCAAGTGCGACGAGTGCCCACTGGCAGATCTTTGCCCCAGCGTACGGATGGTGTAATAGCTTTTTGCAAACTTTTTTGCAAAAAAGTCTCAAACCTTAGATATAGCTTGGTTGCGCAACCTTTTGAGTTTTTTCTCGGCTTGAATTAACCATGCAATTCAAATGTCTTCTTTCGCGAAGTGGTCGCGGAGAAGCAAGTCGGGAAAGGACGACCACATGAATAGGAAGCTTAACGCTGCTATCACAGCCGGTCTGAGCTTGAGTATGGTGCTTGGCTCTACGCCGGTAACCGCTATTGCTGCACAGGTCCAGCAGCCTGCTGCCAAGAGCGCAACCGAGGCTAATGACTGGTGCGTGCTCAATGTTTACGATGTTAAGAAGCAGGAGACCCCGGCTGTTAAGAAGTACACGGTCACCTACTACGATGGCTACAAGGTTCTTACCACCAAGGAGTACGACGAGGGTAGCTGTGACTACCTCAACTACACCCCGGTGAAGGAGGGCTACACCTTCGTCGGCTGGGCCTTCACTGGCTCTAAGGACAAGATCGTTGCTAACGAGAACCCGCTCCAAGGCGACTGGCACCTCGACGCCCTGTGGAAGAAGAACGACAGCAAGCCCTCCACGGAGAAGCGCACCGTCCTCGTCCAGTACTTCGACGAGGGCTACGATCCCATCATCCGCGTCGTCGACTTCGAGGGCTCCACTACTTGGATGAACCAGAAGCCGATGGACAAGCCTGGCAAGGTCTTCGTCGGTTGGAAGTACACGGGTGCCGACGATAGCGAGATCATCAAGCCTGGCCAGCCTCTTAACTACACGGATGAGAGCGTCAACCTGCAGGCCGTCTGGGCCGACGCCCCGGTCGAGTACGCTACCGTGACCTTCTACGACGAGGGCGACCAGCCGATCGGCAACGCCACCTATCAGGTCGGCTCCTTCAATTGGGATGCCATCACGCCCGCTCCCAAGGACGGCAAGGTCTTCGTCGGCTGGAAGTACACGGGTGCTTCCGACGACCAAATCATCGACTTCGCGACTACCCCCATCCTGGCCGACGTTTCTCTTCAGGCCGTCTGGAAGGACGCTGCCAAGGAGACCCACACCGTCAACTTCTATGACGAGGGCTACGATCCCATTATCCAGCTGGTTGATTTCGCCGGCTCCACGACTTGGATGAACCAGACTCCCGCCGCCAAGGACGGCAAGGTCTTCGTCGGTTGGAAGTTCGTTGGCGCTGATGACAGCGAGATCATCCCCGCTGGCACCGAGCTTAAGGCTGACTGGAATGTTCAGGCTGTCTGGAAGGACGCCGAGGCTGCCGTCCACACGGTGACCTATTACGACGAGGGCTACGAGCCCATCGGCCATGGTGAGATCCGGGCCGGCCAGTTCAACTGGGATCAGGTCAAGCCCGCTGCCAAGGACGGCTACACCTTCGTCGGCTACAAGTTCACCGGCGACACCGATGACCATATCATTGACTTCTCCAAGACTGCTATGCCCGACGCTGATGTGTGCCTGCAGGCTGTTTGGCAGAAGAATGCCGAGCCCACTCCCGAGCCGACCGAGAACGAGCACACCGTTACGATCTATGAGAATGGTAAGGTTAGCACGGTCAAGGTCAAGGATGGCGAGAAGCTTTCCAAGCCCGCCGACCCCGAGGCTGTTGCTGGCTACGAGTTCGTCGGTTGGTCGACTTCTAAGTCCGAGATGGCTCAGTATGACTTCGATCAGCCTGTGACCGGCGACCTCACCATCTACGCTATGTTTAACGCTAAGAAGGAGACCGTCGAGAACGGCAAGGCCGAGGATTCTAAGAAGCAGGTTGCTGCTGACAAGAAGGACGAGGCTAAGGCCGAGAAGAAGGACGCCGCCGCCCTCCCTACCACTGGCGACCCGATCTTTGTAGTGACCTCAGCTGCTTCCCTTGCCGGCGCCGTGGCTGCCGCCGTGGGCATGTACATGACCAAGCGTCGCGAGCACTAATCTCTGCTAGCGTTTACCTCCGGGCTTAATTAGCCCAAACCTGATAGTCGCGTGGGGACCCGACCCCCACGCGGCTTTTATGTTTTAGTTATCTTGCTGAGTTTTGTCGGCTCCTGCATCCGTATTTAGATGTCCGCGTCATATAAAGGAGCGCCGCTGCGATGCGTGCAGCGGCGCTCCTTTGAGTTGATTCTTATTGTATGTGCTCGGCCCTAGGCCAGCGCGCGTACGTTTGAGGAGATCTTCAGCACCAAAAACTCGGTCGAGGAACCCAGCTTGAGCAGGTCGCCGTCGTGGATAGGAATCTGACTGTCCTCGTCATCGGCGGTGCGCAGCGAGCGTGGCTTTTCGATAACGGTGGTCGTGCCGTTGCGTGTCACCAGCACCGTTCCGTTGGTGGAGTGAAGGCCGCTCGCGAGCCACGTGCCGTTAGAAAATGCTACACGCAGGTGCCGGCGGGATACATCGGGTCCTACGTTGGTGATGGCGTTTTGGTCGTGTGCAAAAGAGCCAAGTACCGTACCCTCGGGCTCGAGGCTCAAAGGATAGATTGGCGGCAAGGCCGAGCCGTCTTTCGCAAGCCTGAGCAGCCCCAGTTTTGCAGGAGGCTCGTTGACCTTGCGGTTAGTGCCTTGTGCCTGGACGACCTCGGCGGTCTCGAGCGTGCCAAAGGTCTGGGCCAGTTGCGTTATGGCAAAGTCTTTGACCTCGGAGGCGGCGGCGTTGGGATCGGCCAAGCATCCGCAGACCGTTAGCGCAAGAAGCTCCAAAAGGCGCCGGTCGCTTTGCTTGAGGCCCGGCATGACGGCGATGCGGTCAAAGATATTGCGCAGGATGGAACCATCGAGCCCCCAGTGTTCGAGCGACGTCGCCATGCGCTCGAGGGCACGCGTCGTAATGGCTTGCTGGCGAGCGTTGGCGGCCGCTGGACTGCTGCCGCTGGCGATTTTTGCAGCGGCAGCCAAGTTCTGGACGCTCTGCGAAAAATCGGCAAACATCTCGGGGTCGATCTTGTCGGTACCCGGAACGACGTGCACCACGCGTCGCGATAGAAACGTCTTTTCGGCAATGCGAAACCTTGGGGCCGGTTTGGCGTCCATCGGCTTGTCCGAAACCAAGATGCGCGCCGCTTCTCGATTATTGATCTGCAGGTCGCACTTAAGGAAATCAAAGAGCACCTCGGAAGGTGTTTCCGCGCGCATGATGCGAGGCTCCTTTCTGGTATCCGGTGAAGGTATTAGATGCAAAAGCCGGGTAGGACATAGGTCTTTTGGTCTGGTTTGTTTCCGGGCGTTGCCCAGCTAAACACGTCGCCGTCTCTTCCAACGCGGTTAAAGTACGTCGAGTTGGCGCCCTCGCTGCAGTCGGCGCTGGGGGTGCGCTCCCAGTAGTAGATCTTTTTGCCGGCGACGGTGCGGATCATGGCGTCGTTGGTGGTCAGACCGCTTACGCTCTGCTCGCGATAGAGCTGGTACTGCTCGCCTTCTCCGCTGTAGAGGGTAGAAAGGTACTCGTAGCCTTCTGCGAACGTTTCGGGCGCCTGGTAGCCGCACAGCTCGCTCATGGACGGCAGCCACAGCTTGTCATCGGTGGCGGTGATGCTGGAGGCGTCTTTGGTGCCGCCGGTGTTGTTGGTGAGCTTTCGCACCGAGCGAATCTGATTGCGGAGATCGTCGGGCAGCGTAGCCATGCCCTTGTCCGCCAACCATTCACGAAGCGACGATTGCTCCCAACCGCCCGTCGCGGCGCTGTCGTTTACGGCGCGCATGGCGATGGGGGTACGGAACATAAAGGTGATGCCAGCGGGAAGGCCGTCATCGGTGAGTGTGTCTGCCTTAAAGCCCACGATCTGGATTTGTGCCTTGGTCCCGTCGGAAAGCCTGACGGTCTTGGTGTTCTCGTTTTCGAGCGACTGCTTGCTGTTTACCAGGTGGTAGGTTTCGGCAATCTCGAGCACCTTTTTGCTGGAAGATGTCTCTTGGATTTTGCGGGAGATCAGGGCGAGTTCTTCCCAGGTGTAATCGTCGAGTGACGGCTTGATGCCGTGCGCCAGGTCGATAAGCCCCCAGCATCCCGTGGCAATGGCAGAGCCTGCTATGCCGGCAACGCAGACGCCGCCGAGCACGAGCGCAGCGCGACGCGAGATGACTGGGTGACGCGTCTGAGCCTTGTCGGAGCAGGAAGGCTTCGGTTGCTGGCTAATGTCGATCGGGGTGGGCAGCGGCGTGCGCGGCTCAAAATCGATGTCTTTAATCCAGGCATCGAGCTTGCCGACAATCGTAGACAGCGGCGCGCGCTGGGACTGCTCGTTATGGATGCCGCTCATGATGACATCGACAAGCATTTGGTCGCCTGGTACGCGTGCCTCAAGCGGCTCGTGCTCGTGCTCGATCTTGTACAGGTAGGGCGACTGGTCCATATGCTCGTTTAGGCGATATGGCGTGTGGCCGGCATAGAGCGTGTAGAGTACGCTGCAGAGCTCGTATGTATCGATGCTGGGCGACGTACGCAGCGGCGCCAGCTCGGGGATGTCGTTGGAGAGCATCTCGGGTGGGGCGAACTCGGGGGTGCCGTTGCGCCAGATGCCGGTGGACATGGTAAACGAGGGGTCTGAGCGCTTGATGCTCGAGCTGCCCAGATCGACCAGGCAAAGGTCAAAACTGCAGTGTGCAATCTGCTGGGCAAGGGACCGGCACGTCGTGCGAATGATGATATTGCGCAAGGAGATATCACGGTGTACAAACGGCGCATCGAGCTTTTGGGCACCCAGGAGAATCTCTCCCAGGCGTTTTCCAATCGCGGCGACGGTGTTTGCGGGAATGTGGCCGCCCTCGGCGGGGTCGGTTAGCTCTGCCGCAGCATCGCGAAGGGGCAGGCCTTCAATCCACTCCATAACGATGACCGGTACGGAGCCGGTATAGCCGTAGCCATAGGTTTTGGGAAAGCCGTCCAACAGTGAGACGGCTGCAAGATTGCGATACTCCTCGGTAAGCGTCTTGATGTCCGAGGGGCTGACGGCGGAGCCGTCTTCATCACAGCCGCTGAGGGGCCACAGCGTCTTGAGCGCAAAGGTCTCGCCCTCGGTGTTGGCGACCTTGCGAAGATGGTGGGAACCGCCGCCGACTGCCCCGCAATCCAACAGGGTGGTAAAGCGGCGAATAGTATCGGGGTCTTCGGTGGTCGCAAGCATGGCGTTTGGTTCAAAGGGGGACAACGCGATGATATTCATATCCGTGTCGTACGTCACGGGGCGATCCTTTCGAGAAAAAAGTGCATGGCGATAATGTTAGTGAAAAGGTAGCGCAACCGTTGCCTTAATCGAAAAGGTGCCGTTATTTGCATGGGTTGATGCAAATAACGGCACCTTGTGCGTCGAAGATGTGTGGGCGGGCTAGTCTGTGATGCGAATGACCAAGAAGCGCGTCGTGGCGCCCAAGCAAAGCGTGTCTCCGTTGTGAATCTCGACGGGGGTGTTGGCAAAGTTGGCGGGGCGCTCGCGTCTAGGCGGTTCGATAGCATGTCGGCAGCGATCGACGCCCGAGATCAAAAACGATCCGTTGGTGGAGCCGAGGCCCTGCGCAAGCCAGCGTCCGTCTTGGAGCCAAATGCGCAGGTGCTGACGCGAGACATCGGAATCGACGTCGGTGATGGCGTTCTCGTCGCTCGTCAGCGACCCGATAATGCTGCCCACCGGGTCCGTGGTAAGGGGACGCAACGGCGGTCGTGCCGAGTTGCCCACGACGCGCAGCAGCCCCAGGCGAATGTCTCCCGTGGGGCGCGCGGTTGTCGAGAAAAATGAGGTGACGGTTGTCTCGACCGTGCCGAGTGTCGAGAGCATCTGGTCGGACACAAAGGACTCGGTGTATTCGATGGCGCGGGCGGGGTCGCCAAGGCAGCCGGTAACGATAAAAAAGACCAGATGGATGTAGAGGCGGTTTTTAATGTCGCTATCGTCAGTGGTCTCGATGCGCTCGACGCCGTTTTTAAAGAGCATGCCGTCGACGCCGCAATTGGTAAGGGCATCCTGCATGTCTGGGGCGCACGATTCCATATAGCGTTTAGCGACCTTGCTCAGCGATTGGGGGTCGGAGCCTCGGTTTTGTATGATGAGGTTGAGTATCTGGCGCGCACTTTGTTCAAAGGGCGCAAACAGCGACTCGGGAAGGTCACCGGGTTTGGCGTGAACGATTTCGCGTGAGATAAACGACGGGACCGTCAAGCGTTCGGAGATGAGGCGTCCACCGTAACGGGCGTTGCCGTCCATGAGAATTTGCGCGGCGTTACCGTTGTTGATGCGACCGAGTGACTTGAGCCCGGCGTACAGTGCACAAGATGGAGTGTCGGCCATTTGTTTTCACCCCCCCCTCATCAAAAAGTGACATTGTATACGCAAGTATCTTCAATTATAGGCGCTTTTCAGCTCGAAATGCTCGCCAGGGGGCGCGGACGGTGTAAATTGCTGCCAGAAGACAGCAAATTAAAAAGCGGAAAGCGGATTAATAAGCTGGGAAACGCGTTGGCAAGACCGTTGTGGGCAACATTTGGCATGATGTCGCTTTGGCTTTTGGTCACGGGACCGTGCGGTACCATAAGCGTCAATGAACTTTGACGCACGACCCGCCGAGCTTGCCCCGGCGGGCTTTTGGCGTTGCGATGCCGGAGGAACAGCATGCTCATTCACCGTATAGCCGCGCAGCTCTACACTGCCGAGGCCTTGCAGACCGTCGAGGCCGGGCTCGACGCCGGCGAGGATGTGACGCTGGCCGTGTCGCAGTCGGGCCGCACGCTTATGGCGGCTGCTCAGTTTGCGCGCCGCCCGCGCCCTACGGTCTACATTGTGAGCGGCGAGGACGCGGCCGATCGCGCCGCGCGCAGCCTGGCCGCCTACGTGGGCCTGGCGCACGTGTGCCGCTTTCCCGAGCGCAAGGACTATCCGTGGCGCGAGCAGGCACCCGACGATGCCGTGGTGGCGCAGCGCTGCGAGGCTCTGGGGCGTATCGTGCGCGGGGACAACTGCATCATGGTTGCCTCGGCCCGCGCGCTGCTGCGTTGCGTGCCGCCAGTCGAGAGCTGCTACTGGGAGTCCACGACCTTTGCGGTGGGCGAGGAGATTCCTTTTGACGAAGTGCCGCAGCGCCTGGTGGGCATGGGCTATACCAATGCCGGCGCCGCCGACGCACCCGGCCTGTTCCGCGTTCACGGCGACACCGTCGAGGTATTCCCCGCACAAGAGAAAGCGCCCGTGCGCATTGAGTTCTTTGGCGACGAAATTGATCGCATTCGCCGTATGGTGAGCTCCACGGGCCAAACCATCGGCAACGAGGACAGCATCGAGATCTTCCCGTGCCGCGAGCTGGCGCTTACCGACGAAGCCGTTCACAACATGCACGTGGCGCTCTATCGCGCAAGCCAGAGCGACAGCAAGCTGGCGGCACTGCTCGAGATGGTTGATGCGCGCATCGTCACACCCGAGCTCGACCGCTTTTTGCCGGTGATGTACGGCCAGACCGTGAGCCCGTTGGCGCACGTGAGCGGCAAGGCGCTTGTGGTTCTGTCCGAGCCGCGCTCGCTGTTCGACGACTGCCTGCGTGCCTACGAGGATATCGAGGCGCGCGCCGGCGAGGCGGGGATTGACCGCTTGGACGGCCTGTACGTGCGCGCCCAGCAGCTCGACTTTGGTGCTCAGCAGCGCCTGAACTACGTGAGTCTGATCCGCGCCGGCGGTGCGGTTACGGCAGAGCTCAAGATTGAGCAGCCGGCTATCGCAGGCTCGGACAACCGCTTTATGACGCGCGTTCAGGAAGTCGTGGGCAAGCGCTATGCCTGCGTGTTTGCCATTCCCGACCGCGGAGCGCGCGAGTCGATGGAGCTCACCTTTGGCGACGAGGGCATTACCTTTGAGGAGTCGCTGACGGCCGCCCCCGAAAACGCCGGTGTTATTGGCGAGCGCGTACGCGTGGCAGCGGCAGATTCTGCCGACCGTGCTGCCCGCCAGGAGGCCCATGCCTCGATCCGCGAGCGCCGCGTCGATGCGCTCAACGCCCGCTCGCTCGAGGCGGGCGCCGCCCAGGCTGCCGCCGGTGCTGCCGTACCCACCATCTCGCGCGGACGCGTGACCTTTGTGGATGCTGCCCTGCCGCAGGGCGTGGTGGTGCCCGATGCCAACCTGGCCGTGTTCTCGATCGCCGATCTCAACGCCCGCATGGACGCCAACCGCGCGCGCAGCCGTCGCAAGGTGGACATTACGCAGATCACGTTTCCGTTTAAGCCGGGCGACTACGTGGTACACGCCACTCACGGCATCGCGCTCTTTAGCGAGATCGCGCGCCAGGAAGTTGGCGGCAAGGAGCGCGACTACTTTTTGCTGGAATATGCCGACGGCGACAAGCTCTACGTGCCGCTCGAGCAGGTCGACCGCATCACGCGCTATGTTGGTCCCGACGGCGACAAGCCGCGCCTGACTAGGCTCAACACCGCCGACTGGACGCGTGCCACCAACAAGGCGCGCAAGAACGCCAAAAAGCTGGCGTTTGACCTGGTCGATCTGTATACGCGCCGTTCTTCGATTACCGGTATCGCCTGCCCGCCCGACACGCCCGAGCAGATCGAGATGGAGGAGAGCTTTCCTTACGACGAGACGCGCGACCAGCTGGAGGCTATCGCCGACATTAAGGCCGACATGGAGGCGCCCAAGCCCATGGACCGCCTGCTGTGCGGCGACGTGGGCTTTGGCAAGACCGAGGTTGCCCTGCGCGCGGCGTTTAAGTGCGTGGACTCCGGCCGTCAGGTCATGGTGCTCTGCCCCACGACCATTCTGGCCCAACAGCACTACGAGACCTTCTTTGAGCGCTTTGCCCCGTTTGGCCTCGAGGTCGAGGTGCTCAGCCGCTTTCGCACGCCGGCGCAGCAGAAGCGCGCGCTCAAGGCGTTTGCCGAGGGCACGATCGACGTGCTCATCGGCACGCACCGCCTGCTTTCGGCCGATGTGAACCCCAAGAACCTGGGTTTGGTGATCATCGACGAGGAGCAGCGCTTTGGCGTGCAGCACAAGGAGCAGCTCAAAAACCTGCGCGAGCAGATTGACGTGCTCACGCTTTCGGCCACGCCTATTCCGCGAACCATGCAGATGGCCACGAGCGGCGTGCGCGACATGAGCCTGATCACCACGCCACCGACCGGGCGCCGCCCCGTGATCGTGCACGTGGGGGAGTACGACCCCGACGTGGTGAGCGCGGCGATTCGCCTGGAGGTGGGCCGCGGCGGCCAGGTGTACTACGTGTCCAACCGCGTCAAGACCATCGACGACGCCGTGGCACGCGTACACGAGGCCGCGCCCGAGGCGCGCGTGGGCGTGGCGCACGGCAAGATGAGCCCGCGCGAGGTCGAGGACGTCATGATCGAGTTCGCGACCAAAAAGATCGACGTGCTCATCGCCACGACCATCGTGGAGAGCGGCATCGACAACGCGACCGCCAACACGCTCATCATCGAGGATTCGCAGCGCTTGGGCCTGGCACAGCTCTACCAGCTCAAGGGCCGCGTGGGCCGTTCTGCCACGCAAGCCTACGCGTACTTTATGTTCCCGGGCGAGCTGCCGCTCACCGAGGAGGCTACGGCGCGCCTGACCGCACTCTCCGAGTTCCAGGACCTGGGCAGTGGCATGCGTATCGCCATGCGCGACCTGGAGATTCGCGGCGCCGGCTCGCTCATGGGCGCCGAGCAGCACGGCAACCTGTCGAGCGTGGGCTTTGACCTGTTTACGCAGATGCTGGGTCAGGCCGTGGCCGAGGCGCGTGGCGACGACGATGCCGGTGTGGAGGCGGCGAGCGTGGGTATCAACCTGCCGGCCGACTACTTCTTGTCCGAGGAGTACCTGCCGGCGGTGGATCAGCGCGTGCTCGTATACCGTAAGCTTGCGGCGGCCGGGGACCTGGAGAGCATCGACGAGGTGCAGGAAGAGACCGAGGCCGCGCATGGCGAGCTGCCGTTGGCGGGACTCAACCTGTTCAATCGCGCGCGAATCCGCATTCGCGGCGAGCGCCTGGGGCTCGAGAGCGTTACGCTCAGTGGCGGTCGCATCACGTTTTTGGGCGTCGACGTTCCCAAGAAGGTGGCCTATGAGCTTAAGACCCGCTATGGCGCGGTAAACTTCCCCAAGAGCCGCAAACTGTCGGTGCCCTACAAGGCGGGCGCCGGCGCGGGCAGCGGCCTGGGTCGCGGTCTCGACGCCAACGACGGCACCGGCCCCGTGGCCGCGGCACTCATGCTGCTGCAGCAGCTGGGCACGTCCGACGATGACTAACGGGTCGACGCCGTAAACGCCCCATTTGGGCAATCTGGTTCCATCGAAAGGAAAGCATGTTCGGGTACATTTATAAGAAAGATGCCGCTGCTATCGCGGCTATCCTTGTCCTCTGCCTGGGCGTGGGCAGTTTCTTCGATTATCAGATCTCGAGCGCGCTGTTCAACATCGGCAGCGTGTACGGCCGCTTTATCGAGGCGACCGGCGAGCTGCCGTTTGAGCTGACGGCGAGCGTCGCGGGCGTTATGCTCGTGCGCGCGGTGCGTCCCGACTCCAGGGGGAGCAAATGGCTCGCCGTGCTCGGCATCCTCGTCAATGTTGGCCTGACCGGCTACGAGATCGCTTCGTCCCTGAGGGTTGGCGGCAAACTCATCGCGGCTCAGTTGGTGCTGACGTTTGTGCTGGCCATCGTCGCCAACCTTATCGTCTATCGCCTCACGCGCACGACCGAGCCCGACGAGCTCACACGCTGGGCGCTCATGGTGCTTGCCGTGTGGGTCGCTCAGGCCATCATCCTCAACGTGATCGTCAAGCCGCTGTGGTCGCGCCCGCGCATGCGCGTGGTCGAGGTGACGCCGGGGCTCGAGTTTCAGCCGTGGTGGGTGATCGGCAACCCCGACAAGCGGGCCTATATTGCCGCCGGTGTAGTCAAGGACGGCTTTAAGTCGTTTGCGAGCGGACACGCGGCGCACGCGGCGATCGGCCTTATGCTCGCCGGGCTTCCCGCAGCGGCCTTTAAGGAAAAGCCGTCGCGCCGTCGTGTGGTCTTTTGGACGGCGGCTGTGGTTGTGGCGTTCGTCGCGTTTGGCCGCATCGTGATCGGAGCGCACTTTTTGAGTGATGTGAGCTGCGGCTTTGCCCTGGTGCTGGCGCTTGAGTGCCTTGCCGCGCGCATTGCCTATCCCAGCGGCGTACAATAGCTCCGTTTGAATCATCTGGCCGATACCCGGTAAGAGAGGATTGCCATGCTCGCGTTTAACAACGATTATTCCCACGGCGCACACCCGGCGGTGCTGCAGGCGCTCGTCGACACCAATATGGAGCCGCAGCCAGGATACGGTACCGATGCACATACCGAGCGTGCCAAGCAGCTTATCCGCGAGGCCTGTCAGGCCCCCGATGCCGACGTGTTTTTTCTGGTGGGCGGCACGCAGGCCAACGCGACGGTGATCGACATGCTGCTCGCGCCGTACGAGGGCGTCGTTGCTGCCGAGACCGGCCACGTCGCCTGCCACGAGGCGGGCGCCATCGAGTTTGGCGGCCACAAGGTGCTCACCATCCCCGGCTACGAGGGCAAGATGCACGCCGAGGACCTTGAGAACTATATCCAGGTGTTCTACGAAAACGAGAGCTACGAGCACACGGTGTTCCCGGGTGCCGTGTACGTGAGCCTATCGACCGAGTACGGCACGCTGTACTCCAAGGCCGAGCTCGCGGCGATTCACGCAGTGTGCCAGAAGCGCGAGATTCCGCTGTTTGTGGATGGCGCCCGCCTGGCCTATGCGCTGGCGGCCGATGAGTGCGACATTACCCTGCCCGAGCTGGCGCAGCTGTGCGACGTGTTCTACATCGGCGGTACCAAGTGCGGCGCGCTCTGCGGAGAGGCTGTGGTGTTCTGCGGTATGCACGCCCCGGCGCATCCCATTCCGCGTATTAAGCAGCATGGCGCGCTGCTTGCCAAGGGCCGCCTGACGGGCGTGCAGTTTGAGGCGCTCTTTACCGACGGCCTGTATTTTGAGATTGGTCGCCAGGCGATCGAGACGGCTCAGGCGCTTCGTCGCGTGCTGCACGAGCGCGGCTACCAGTTCTTCTTGGAGACGCCGACCAACCAGCAGTTTGTGATTCTGCCCAACGAGGACATGGCCCGCATTCGCGAGCATGCCTCGATTGAGTACTGGGAAAAGTACGACGAGACCCACACGGTGGTGCGCTTTTGCACCAGCTGGGCCACGACGCAGGAGGACATCGACGCGTTGGCGGCTGTCCTGTAGCCTGATGTAGTGACAAGGGGCTGCCCTGCGCCTGAGCTTGGCGCAGGGCAGCCTTTGTTTTTGAGGGGGAAGGGTTGTATGACCGAAATGTCCGAGCCGACGATTCGCCTGGCGACGCCCGACGATGCGCCGGCGTTGCTTGCCATCTATGAGCCGTATGTGCGCCAGACGGCGATTACCTGCGAATACGAGGTTCCGAGCGTTGAGGAGTTCGCCGGGCGTATCGAGCGTACGCTCAAGCGCTACCCGTATTTGGTGATGGAGCTGGACGGGCGTCCGGTAGGCTATGCCTATGTGAGTCCGCTCAACAGCCGCGAGGCATACGACTGGTCGGTCGAGACGTCGATCTACCTGGCGCGCGATGTGCGCCACGGCGGGCTGGGCCGCAAGCTGCACGATGCGCTCAAGCAATGCCTGATTGCGATGGGCATCACCAACATGTGCGCGCTCATCGCCGTGCCGCACGACAAGGACGACGAGTACCTGACGCACAACAGCCAGGATTTCCATGCCCATATGGGGTATCGCCTGGTGGGTGCCTTCGACCGCTGCGCCCAAAAGTTCGGTCGCTGGTACGACATGTGTTGGATGGAGCTGGTCCTAGCCGAGCGCACGCCCAACCAACCCAAACCAACCTGGTTCCCCGACCTCCCCAAACCTACCATTTAGGGACAGGTTTATTTTGGCAGGTTAGCCGATGGGTTCGGTGTATTTGGCGCGGTCGGTGCGTTGGATGCGCTTGGAGACATGGAGCGGTCGGCCGTCGGTGTCGTAGACGTAGTCGGTGATCAGGATCAGCGCCTGCCCGCGCTCAACGTTGAGCAAAAACGCCTCGTTTTGCGAGGCATAGCACACCTCAAAGGTCTTATGCCCCTGTGCCGGTGCGCGATGGAACTCCTGTCGAAGCATGGCGTAGAGCGAACCGTTGATATCGCGATCGATGAGCGTCTCGAAGCTTGGCGGCAGGTAGGTGGTCTCCAGGCACAGCGGCGCGTCGTCCAGGTAGCGCAGGCGGACAAGTTTGACGAGCTTGCTGCCCACGGCGGCGTCAAAGAACTTAGCTATGCTGCCGGCCGCCTTGGCAAAGCCCGAGTCCACGGTGCGCGTGGTGGGCTTCATGCCCTGGCCTTCGACCTGCTTGGTATAGCTCGAAAACACCAGGTTGTTCTCGTGGAGCGCGGGCGTGTCGGCCACAAAGGCGCCACGCCCGCGCTCGGTGCGCACCAGGCCCTCATCAACGAGCACCTTAAGGGCGTGGCGTACGGTGCTGCGTGACAGCCCCGATTCGTCCATGAGTTCCATCTCGGACGGCAGCTTGTCTCCGCGCGCATACGTGCCGGCAGCGATGCGATCGCGCAGCGTGCCCGCCAAGCGCTCGTATTGGGTCAGTTTCTTTTTAGATGTGACGCCCATATTGCCAACCTATATCTAACCTGTATGCTTACCTAAGCAAGCATGTATTTAATAAAACAATAAAACTGCTGGTATCGAGCTACCGAAAACCATAGCAGCAAAATTTCTAAGACAAATATAGCATACAACTAGTCGACATAACCAAAATATGTATGTAACTTGTATGCCTGTGATGAGCA
Organism: Collinsella sp. HCP3S3_E5; assembly: GCF_052067635.1. Classification (NCBI taxonomy): domain Bacteria; kingdom Bacillati; phylum Actinomycetota; class Coriobacteriia; order Coriobacteriales; family Coriobacteriaceae; genus Collinsella; species Collinsella sp. HCP3S3_E5. The sequence continues at coordinate 23,994 of NZ_JBQHQF010000007.1, forward strand.
TCAAACGAGAAGAAAGGCTGATGCACGATGACTACTCAGGAACAGGTTAAGGATGTTGTCTCCCAGGTTTTGGCCGACAAGGCAGACAAGGGCGGCATCAAGCGCGTCGTGTGGATTGGCGCCGGCGGATCCAACGGCGGTAACTATCCTGCCCAGTACTTTATGGAGCACGAGGCCACGCAGGTCGTGAGCTCCAGCTACACCAGCAACGAGTTCGTGCACGCCACCCCTGCCTACGTCAACGAGAACACCTTGGCCGTCGTCGTGTCCATGCGCGGCACCAAGGAGACTATCGTCGCCGCCCAGGTCGCCAAGGACCACGGCGCCAGCACCATCGCCATCTATGTTGACGAGTCCGCCCTCACCGAGGTCTGCGACTACAAGATCCAGTACGACAGCCTGGCCGTCGACGAGTCCTGCATGGGCCGCACCAACTCCGCCGTCGTGACCATGATCGCCATGGAGCTCACGCAGCAGACCGAGGGCTATGCCGAGTACGAGACCGCCATGGCCGCCTTCGACTTGGTCGACCCCATCTATCGCAAGGCCGTCGAGTACACCCGTCCGCTTGCTGCCAAGTGGGCCGAGCAGAACGCCGACAAGCCCTGCATCAACGTGATGGCTCAGGGTCCGCTCTTTGGTGCCGCCTACGTCTTTAGCATCTGCAACGTGCAGGAGATGCTACAGATCGACTCCTGCACCATCAACACCTGCGACTTCTTCCATGGCCCCTTCGAGATCCTGGACAAGCGTACCTCGCTGTTCCAGCTCATCAGCGTCGGCCGCAGCCGCTGCAACGACGAGCGCGGCATCCGCTTCGTAAACCAGTACGGTGGCGAGCGCGTCTATCAGCTCGACGCCAAGGAGCTCGGTCTCAACGACATCAAGGACAGCGTGAGCGAGTACTTCAACCACCTGATCTTCGCGCCGATCCTCAACAACGTCTACATGCGCGCGCTCTCTGCCGTCACCCACAAGGACTATATGACGCGTCGCTACATGTGGAAGCTTGACTACTAGGGGATAGAGCGGCCTAACAGCTTGATGTCCTCATAAGTTGCGGTGGAATAGTTCCTGTTTGGGGGCTTGAAGCCTCTATTTAGGAACTATTTCACCGCAACAGCCAAATGATCCGCTGGGGACGGAGGAAAACGGATCACTGACTCAGACCAGCCCCTCAGTGATCCGTTTTCCTCCGTCCCCAGCGGATCATTTTCCGTTCGGCGATTTGTGGCTTGAAAAATGTATATAACGACTATAACGTAGTATGAAACATATTGGAAACAATACCGAGGAGGCTGCGTTGAAGAAAAGCAATCTGGGCTATGTGCTGGTGCTGATCGCCGCGCTTATGTGGGGCAGCATCGGAATCTTTGTAAACGGCATCTCGGCCATGGGTGTTTCGTCTCAGAGCATGGCGGCCTTTCGCCTGTTGTCGGGTGCCGTCTTAATGGCTCCGGTCTTGGCGGTCATGGGTTGCCAGGGAGGTGCTCGTGAGGGAAAAGCATCGGGTCCCCTGGCCCTGTTCAAGGCAAGCCCTAAAGAGCTTGTTCCCTGCGCGCTTGTCGGTATCGTCGGTTTGGCCGCCGCCAACACCTGCTATTACGAGTGCATGGGCGAGGTGGGCATGTCCACGGCCTCGGTGCTGCTCTACACCTCGCCGGTGTTTGGCGTCATGCTCGGCCGCATGCTTTATCGCGAGGACGTGACCCCTAACAAGCTCGTTGCCATTGTCTTTAACATCGTTGGCTGCGTGCTTTCAGTGACCAATGGCGACCTTTCCGGTTTTCATTTTTCGGTTTGGGGCGTCACGTCGGGTGTGATTGCAGGCCTTTGTGGTGCGTCGCTCGCGGTGTTTAGCCGAATAGCAACCAAGACGGTCCACCCGCTGGCTGTCACGTTTTGGGGCTTTGTTTTTGGCGGTGCGGTTATGGCAGCTATCGCGGCTCCGTGGCCGGATGTCGCCGCGGCAATGTCGCCACAGCTGCTGCTGCTGTTCCTTGGCTTTGGACTCATCCCCACAGCCGTGGCTTACATCTTATATATGCAGGGTCTGTCCATGGGGCTCGAGACGTCGAAAGTTCCCGTCGTAATGTCATTCGAGACAGTTGTCACCGTACTGCTGGGCATTGGTGTCTACGCCGAGCCCGCCGGCGCGATCAAGGTCCTGGGCATCGTGCTGGTGCTCGCGTCCATCCTGATCATGAATACCGACTTTTCCAAGCTGCGCAACAGTGTGTTTGTCGGCCATGTCATTGAGAGCATGACCTTTAAGCCCAACGCGTGGTGGACGGAGAAATCGCAGGACATGGATCTGTTTAAGGAACGCACCGGCATCGCGCTGGAGCCCACCGTACAGGAAAGTCCCTGGTACTTCGTGCGATAGGGAATTGCGTGCGGCATCCGACCTGGGGTTATCCAGCCAGTGTCCGCTTATCCAGCCCCAACGTTTCGAGTACGTTAAACCCGTAAACGGTCGATTTTTAACCGCGAACGGTCTTTATACTAATTATCAATATAAGTAGCGTATAAGACGTTATAATGACCATAACGAGAAGGAGGAGGCAAGATGAATCAGATCATTCTCGCATCTCATGGCGGCCTGGCCGCAGGCGCCAAAGACACGCTCGAGATGGTTCTCGGCGACGTGTCGAACGTCCACGTCGTGTCGCTTGCTCGTGACGACAAGGAGCCCATCACCAATAAGGTGGACGCCATGATCGCCACGTTCAACGCGGACGACACCGTCTATGTGCTGACCGATATGCTCGGCAGCTCGGTCAACAACAGCATGGTCGAGCTTTCCAAGAACGGCACGAAGTTCACGGTTGTCAGCGGTTTCAACATCCCGCTGGCGCTCACGCTCGCTATGAGCCCCGCCCCCGTCAAGGGCACCGAGCTCGCGGCCCTCATCAACGAGGCCCGCACTGGTCTGACCAACCCCAACGCACCGGTCGAGGCCGTCGCGGCTCCCGCCAAGAAGGCCAAGGCGTCCCGTCACAGCTCCGGTCCCGCCAAGATCGTCCTCGCACGTCTTGACTACCGTCTGCTGCACGGCCAGGTCGTCTTTACCTGGACCACCAAGGTTCAGGCCGAGCGCATCATCGTCGTCGACAACGCTGCCGCCAACGATGACATCAAGAAGGGCGCTCTTAAGCTGGCCAAGCCCCAGGGCGTGCGCCTGAACGTCTTCACCGTCGAGCGCGCCCTCGCCAAGATGGACAAGCTCAACACCCTTGGCGAGCGCGTCATGTTCGTCTTTGGCAACACTGCCGAGATGCTGCAATTCTGCCAGGGCTACAAGCTCGACGCCATCAACCTGGGCGCCACCGCCAACCACGACGGTGCCGATCAGGTCGGCGGCAAGGACAGCTCCGTCTTCTTCGACGCCACGCAGAAGGCCGACATCAACCAGCTGCTCGACATGGGCATCAAGCTCTATGTCCAGCAGACCCCCACGTATCAGAGCGTCGACATCGACGCCAAGCTGTAGTCAACCAGGCTTTTGCCTGACTGAAAGGAGAAGGGTATGAATACGTTCATCAGTGCGGTGCTCGTCGGCCTCGTCGGCGTGTTCTGCATGTGGGACTCCCGCCTGCTCGGTCGTCTTAACTTCGAGCAGCCCCTCGTTGGCGCTACGCTCGTCGGTCTGCTGCTGGGCGATGTGCCCACCGGCCTTGCCGTCGGTGCCGCCGTCGAGCTCGTGTCCATGGGCCTGGTGCAGGTCGGTGCTGCCGTTCCGCCCGATATGGTCCTGGGCGGCATCGTGGCCGCTGCCTTTGCGTGCCTGACCGATGCTTCCGCCGAGACTGCCATGACGATCGCCATCCCGGTCGCCGTCCTGGGTCAGCTCCTCGGCATCGTGTTCCGTTCCATCATCGCCGCCCTCACCCATGTGGCAGATAGCGCGATCGATAACGGAAAGTTCAAGACTGCCTACCGTATGCACATCTGCGTCGGCACTGGTCTGTACGCCGTCATGTACTTCCTGCCGATCTTCCTCGCCGTCTTTGTTGGCACCGACCTGGTTCAGGCCATCGTCAACATGGTTCCCGAGTGGCTGTCCACTGGTCTTAACGTTTCGACCAAGATCATGACCGCCTACGGCTTGGCCCTGCTGCTCACCATGATGATCAAGAAGGGTATGACTCCGTTCCTGTTCATCGGCTTCCTGCTCGCCGCTTACCTCAACCTGTCCGTCATCGCGGTCGCTCTGATCGGTGTGTGCCTGGCTGTCGTCTTCATGGGCTTCAAGTTCAACGGTTCCCATGCAGCCGCCGGTGTCGATTCCGACTACGATCCGCTCGAAGACGACGAAGACTAAGGAGGAACACACTATGGCAACCGCAACCAAGGACGTGTCCCTGAACAAGAAGGTCAGCCAGTTCTTCTGGCGCTCCTGGGCCATCCAGGCCTCTTGGAACTACGAGCGTCAGATGAACATGGGCTTCCTCTATGGCATGGTTCCCACGCTCGATCGCCTCTATCCGGATGAGTCCGACCCCAAGCAGCTCGCTGCCAAGAAAGAGGCTTACCACCGTCACATGGCGTTCTACAACTGCACTCCGCAGACGAGCGCTTTCGTCCTGGGCCTCGCCGCCTCCATGGAGGAGGAGTACGCCAAGGATCCCGAGAACTTCGATCCCGATTCGATCAACGCGGTCAAGACCTCCCTCATGGGCCCGCTTTCCGGTATTGGTGACTCCTTCTTCCAGGGCACCATCCGCGTTATCGCCTTTGGTCTGGGCGTTCAGCTGGCTCAGCAGGGCTCCATCATGGGCCCGATCCTGGCCATGCTCATCTCCATCGTGCCCTCCGTGCTGATCACGTGGTTCGCAGCCAAGATGGGCTATCAGGGCGGCCACGAGTACCTGAGCAAGCTTCAGGGCGGCGACCTCATGGAGAAGCTCATGTATGTCTGCGGCATCGTGGGTCTTATGTCCGTGGGCGGCATGATCGCTACGCTGATCGGCGCCACCACCCCGCTGCAGTTCGCTGACGGCACCGTCGTGATCCAGGACATCCTGGACGGCATGATGCCCCAGATGATTTCCCTTGGCCTCACCGGCCTTATGTACTGGCTCATCAAGAAGAACGTCAACACCGGTTGGCTTCTTGTGATCGCCATCGTGGGCGGCATCGCCCTCTCCGCGGCCGGCATCCTGGCCTAGTCGCGCCCAAGCGTCTAACCGCTTTCCCCGGGGAGCCTGCCTGGCATCCCATACCCCAGGCAGGCTTCCATCCCTAAATGTGTCAAAGGGACAGTCCCTATGTCACATCTTCAATGGGCCGGCGACTCGGTCCAAATCACGGTAATCCTGCGCACGTCCGGCAAAGTGGCGCCGCAAAAATCGAAAGGAATGTGTCAGATGTACGAGATCGACCTTAACCTCCCTAAGCAGATCGTCGCTGACGTCCTGTCCAACCACGAGATCCACAGCGTCGCCTTCGTTGGCTGCGGCGCTTCCATGTCCGACCTTTACCCCGCCAAGTACTTCCTGGCCAACAACACGGACAAGCTGAACGTTCAGATCTTCACCGCAAACGAGTTCAACTACGACACGCCCTCCTGGGTCAACGAGCACACCTTCGTGATCACCTGCTCCCTCGGTGGCTCCACGCCCGAGACCGTCGAGGCCAACAAGACCGCCAAGAAGCACAACTGCCCGGTCGTCTCCCTCACCAACAAGGCCGGCTCCGCTCTGACCGTCGACGCCGACCACGTCATCATCCACGGCTTCCACGCCAACTACGCTGCCAAGTGCGAGAAGCCCGGCTATGCCATCGCTCTTGCTCTCGAGATCCTTCAGCAGACCGAGGGCTATGACCACTACGAGGACATGATCACCGGCCTCACCAACGTCTTCGACCTTTGCGAGAACGCCGCTCAGTCCTGCAAGAAGCTCGCCAAGAAGTTCGCCGAGGACTTCAAGGACGACAAGATGATCTACTTCATGGCTTCCGGTGCCTCCGAGAAGATGGCTTATTCTCACGCCGCCTTCCTGTTCACCGAGATGCAGTGGATCGACGCCGCCGCCTACAACACCGGCGAGTACTTCCACGGCCCGTTCGAGGTTTCCACCGAGGGTAAGCCCTACGTCTTCTTCATGTCCGATGGCGCTACCCGTCCGATGGACGCCCGCGCCCTCACCTTCCTTGAGCGCATGGGCGCCAAGGTCGCTCTGATCGACTCCAAGGACTACGGCCTGGCTGACGCCGTGCCCGCGAGCGTCGTCACCTACTTCAACCCGCTGCTGCACCTCGCCGTTATGCGCGAGTACGGCAACCAGATCGCCGAGGCCCGTCAGCACCCGCTGACCATGCGTCGCTACATGTGGAAGCTTTCCTACTAATCACAAGTAAGTAGACCTTACGGGTTGATTGAGAGGGGATGGGGTTTTCGCCCCGTCCCCTTTTTTGCTTTGGGGGCGTGTTTGTCGCGCCGCAAACCCCAGATAAAACCTACCAAAATAAACCTGTCCCTTTTTGGCAGGTGGGAGGAGATGCGTATGATCAAGGCAGTGCTGTTTGACATGGACGGCGTGCTGGTCGATACCGAGTGGTTCTACAACCGTCGCCGCGTGGCGTTTATGGAAGAGAAGGGGTTCCACTTTGACGAGATCCCCGACCTTTCGGGGTCTAACGAGCCGGCCATTTGGAAGGCGCTGGTGCCCGACGATGTTGAGCTGCGTGAGCGCCTGCGCGTGGAGTACAAGCAGGTCTACAGCCCGCACCACCCCGTTCCGTATGCCGAGCTTCTCAACGAGCAGACGGAGCCGGTGATGCGTGAGCTGCATGAGCGCGGTGTGAAGTGTGCCATCGCGAGCTCGTCCTATCGCGAGCTGATCGACGAGCTGGTGGAGATTGCCGGCATCGCCGACGTGCTGGACTACACCATCAGCGGTCACGAGTGCAGTGCGTTTAAGCCCGACCCCGAGATCTACCAGCGTGCCATGGAGGCGCTGGGGGTGGAGCCTTCCGAGTGCCTGGTTATCGAGGATTCGCCTCTGGGCATCGAGGCTGGCAAGCGCTCTGGCGCCCGCGTCCTGGCGCTGCGTCCGCACGAGGGCGTCAACCTGGACCAGTCTGCCGCCGACGTTGTCATTGACAATCTGTGTGACATCCTACCTGCCATTTAGGGACAGGTTTATTTTGGCAGGTTTTATCTGGGCAAATGCCGAATTCGCCGTGAAGGGATCGCTCTCTTCACGGCGTTTTTCTTTTGAGCGGCCTCACGGTCCTTCTGATGGTTGTCGAGAGAGGGTGAATTGAGGCGCCCCCGCACGCTCCATGCTACAATCGCGGGCATGCCCCACAACTATATCTGCCTTCGAAAGGAGCCTGCGTGGCGGATGCCATCGATCAGCTCACGGACCGAGTGCTCGTACTCGGCCGCCTCACCATCGTCCGCCGTGCCATTACTGCCGTGGCAGTCACGGTCTCTGCCGTTCTCCAGACATTCCTGATCCAGGCGTTCATTCGGCCCGCTGACCTGCTTCCGAGCGGTTTTACCGGCGTCGCGGTCCTGCTCGATCGCGTTACCTCGCTAGGCGGCGTTCACATCGACATCTCGCTCGGTATGCTCGCACTCAACATCCCCGTGGCGCTCCTATGCTGGAACGGCATTAGCAAGCGCTTTGTCATCTTCTCGATGATGCAGGTCGTGCTCTCGTCGCTGTTCCTCAACGTCTTTCACTTTGCGCCGTTTTTAGGCGACAAGATCATGCTCATCATTTTTGGCGGCGTGGTCTCGGGCCTGGGTGCTGCCATCGCGCTTAAGTCCGGCGCATCCACCGGCGGCACCGACTTTATCGCGCTGTGGGTTTCCAACCACACGGGCAAGACCATCTGGGGCGTCATCTTTGGCTTCAACTGCTTTATCCTGGCAATCTTTGGTTTTATGTTTGGCTGGGACAAGGCGGCGTATTCCATTGTGTTTCAGTTTATTTCGACCAAGACCATCGACAGTTTCTATCATCGCTACGATCGTGTGACGCTGCAGATCACGACGCGTAAGGCAGACGAGGTCATGACTGCCTACGTAAACCATTTTCAGCACGGCATTAGCTGCGCCGAGGTCGTCGGCGGATACAGCCGCGAGAAGATGTACCTGCTGCACACCGTTGTCTCGACCTACGAGAGCCAGGACATTATCAGGCTGGTATGCGAGGTTGATCCCGGCGCCGTGATCAACGTATTCCACACGCTCAACTTTGTGGGCGGTTGGTGGGGCGGTCATGTCGACGAACCCATGCCCACGGCCGTTCCCGATCCCGACAAGCCCGCACGCATGGCCAGCAGGCAGGTGCGCCTCAGCGAACAGGACAGCTTGCAGCAGGACGACGGCAAGTAAGGTATTTGGCATTTTGCCGGCTCTGCTCAATCCTGTCCCTTTTTGGTAGGGATGGTGTATCGTTTTATCGTTATGAGGTAACATAAAACTAGACGTTATATACGTATTTGTTATTCCGATATTTCGATAAGAGTGATTAGATATGCCTGCACCCAAAAATGCGCCGCTGTACCAGCAGATTTACGACGAAATCAAGGATTCGATCGAGAAGGGTGTTTATGCACCCAAGGAGCGTATCCCGTCCGAGCTTGAGCTTGCCGAGCAGTACGAGGTGAGCCGTATTACGGTGCGCCGCGCCGTAGAGGAGCTGTGTTCCGATGGCTATCTGGTTAAACAGCAAGGCCGTGGCACGTTTGTCTCCACGCCGCACATCAACCGCCAGTTTCATGCCTCGATGCTGCAGACGTTTACCGCGCTGTGTGCCGACAATGGCATGAAGGCCGGCGCGCATGTAATCGATCGCCAGATCGTTCCGGCGCGCCAAAACGAGATGGAGTTCTTTGGCCTGCAGAAGGATGCGCTGCTGCTGCATATCAAGCGCGTGCGTACGGCCGACGGCGAGCCCATCTTTGAGGAGAACATCTTTGTGCCCTTTGACGCCTACCGTGAGCTGTTGACGGCCGATCTTGAGGACAAGTCGATTTTTGCCGAGGTCGAGCGTGTTGGTGGAACGCCGATTGCCTCGGTTGGCTACCGCACGGTCGAGGCCGTTCGCGCCAATGCCGAGCAGGCGGCCGAGCTGGGCATCGCTCCGCACGATCCGCTGCTCAACCTGCGTGCCGGCTTTACCGGTCCCAATGGCGAGCCGGTTTTGCTCGGCAAGCAGTATTACGTGGGTAGCCGCTACGTCATGGTCATATAAGTTACGCGGTTTTACCAAACCGTGTAACGGCTTGACGCTACGCCTTTGGTTCCGCCGTTCTAACGAACGGCGGACCGGTCGACGCTGCAAACGCCCCTAAGCGGCAATCTGACGTTCAATTTCAAAGGCGCGACCAGAAGGTCAGCGCCTTTTCATTTCACGGCACCTTGGCTCAAATGACGGGCGCTCGCTGGCGTTGCCAAAACATCGGCGTTGCCTTGATTCGGGCAGCTAATTTGGAACGGGGCTATTTTGACTACTTTGCATGTAAAAGTAGTCAAAATAGCCCCGTCCCAAATTAGCTGCCCTTCACCAAAAAATGAGCGTGGATAATCTCCCGTTTTTTGCTTGGTGACGGGCTCAAAGTGGGAGATTATCCACGCTCGTTCCCATCGGATTACATTGCCCGTGGCCGGCAGCCGTGCGGCACCGGTCCGCGTGGCGGCGTATAATCGGCGGCAGATGACTTGGACGTTAGGAAACCATGACCGATAGCATGCAGCAGATGGCGCTCGATACGCTCGGCGCCTATTTTGGCTACACCTCGTTTCGCCCGGGGCAGGACCGCATGGTCGATGCGATCCTTGCCGGCCGCGATGCGCTGGGCGTTATGCCCACGGGGGCCGGCAAGTCCATTTGCTACCAGGTGCCCGCGCTCATGCTGCCCGGTATCACCTTTGTGGTGAGTCCGTTGCTGTCGCTTATGGAGGATCAGACCCGTGCATTGCTCGCGGCGGGTGCGCGGCCCAGCTATCTCAACTCCAGTCTTACTCCGGCCCAGCAAAACACCGTGCTCAAGCGGGCGCGCGAGGGCCGCTACCAGCTTATGTACGTGGCGCCCGAGCGTCTGCTCGAGCCGCGCTTTTTAGCTTTTGCGCGGGAGGCCGCGGCCGCCGCCGGTATTGGCGTGCCGCTCGTGGCCATTGACGAGGCCCACTGCGTAAGCCAGTGGGGCCAGGATTTCCGTCCCGCCTACCTGCAGATTCGCGAGTTCATCGATTCCCTGCCGCAGCGCCCCATCGTGGCGGCCTTTACCGCTACGGCGACCGAGCGCGTGCGCGCGGACATTCAGCAGATGCTCGGCCTGCAAAACCCCGCGACGGTGGTGACGGGCTTCGATCGCAAGAACCTCTACTTTGGCTGCGAGGAGATGGGCGACAAGGCCAAGGCCGCGTGGGTGCGCGACTATGTGATCGCACATTCGAGCGAAAGCGGCATCGTGTATTGCTCGACTCGCAAGACCGTCGATGCGCTGGCAAGCGAGCTTGCCGAGGCGCTGGGACCCAGCGGCATTCGCGTTGGCCGCTACCATGCCGGCATGGGCAACGACGCCCGCCGGCAAAGCCAGCGCGCCTTTATCGACGACGATATCCAGGTAATGGTTGCCACCAACGCCTTTGGCATGGGTATCGACAAGCCCAACGTGCGCTACGTGATTCACAACAACGTGCCCGAGAGCATCGAGGCGTACTACCAGGAGGCGGGCCGAGCCGGCCGCGATGGAGACCCAGCCAGCTGCCATTTGCTGTGGAACGGCAATGATTTTCGCATGCGTCGCTTTTTGATCGATCGCGGCGATGCTGCCGACGAGGCGCTCGATGACGAGCAACGCGCGTGGGCGCTCCAGAATCGATACCGCCTGCTCAGCCAGATGGAGGGCTACTGCAATACCACCGGCTGCCTGCGCGAATACATGCTGCGCTACTTTGGCGACGAGGCTGCGGCCGAGCATACCGCCGCAGCCGGTGCTAGCGGTGCCGCCACGGACGACGCCGAGGGCTGCGGCAACTGCAGCAACTGCCTCACGCAGTTCGAGGTCGAGGACGTCACCGATATGGCCCGCGCCGCCGTTCGCTATGTGGCTACGCGTCCCATGCGTTTTGGCAAGTCGCTGATCGCCGACGTGCTCCACGGCGGCAACACCGAGCGCATTCGCCAGATGCATTTGGACGAGGACCGCGGCTACGGTGAGCTGTCGAGCGAATCGGTCGGGCGCATCAAGGACATCATCGGGCAGCTGTGCGGCCGCGGTTATTTGGCAACCTCACAGGGACAGTACCCGGTCGTGGGACTGGGCCCGCGTGCCGGCGAGGTCGAGGACGAGGCGTTTGCCTTTACCGTTAAGCGTCGTGCATCCAAGCGCAAGGCCTCGGCCCGCGCCCTCCGTGCGGTGGATCTGCTGCGCGAGGAGGCCGAGCTGGATCAGCGCCCGCGCGTGGGCGACGATGCCGAGCTGTTCGAGCGCTTGCGGGCACTCCGCAAGGAGATTTCGATCGAGCTGGAGATGGCGCCGTACATGGTCTTCTCCGATAAGGCCCTGCGCGGTCTGTGCCGCCTGCGCCCTCAGACGCGCGACGAGCTTATCCGGGTCAACGGCATTGGCGAGAAAAAAGCCGACGCCTTTGGCGAGCAGTTTATGGCGGCGATTGAAGAGTTTGAATCCGAGCATGCACGGGATGGAGCGTAACGATGGCAGCCGATAGCAAGACCGACCGTACTGACGTGTCCGCCGTGCCGCTGTACCAGCAGGTTATGGACGACCTAAAGGGCGAGATCGCGCGCGGCGTGTACGCTGCCGGCTCGCGCATTCCTTCCGAGATGGAGCTCGCGAAGTCCTACGGCGTGGGGCGCATTACCGTGCGTCGCGCCATTGAGGAGTTGTCGCGCGCGGGATATCTCAACCCTCAGCAGGGGAGGGGCACGTTTGTGTGTGCGCCCAAGCTCAAGCGCAAGATTGTCCAGAAAGGCGACGTCCAGAGTTTTACCGAGGCCTGCGCTGCCAACGACATGGCGGCCGGAGCGCGCCTGGTGTCGCGCACGGTGGTTGCGGCGACGCGCGAGGACGCGGCGTTTTTTGGCGTGGAACCCGGCTGCGAGCTCATCGTGGTCGAGCGCGTGCGCACGGCCGATGGCGTGCCCGTCATGCTCGAGAACAACGCCTTTGTGCTGGCCGACCATCCCTATCTGCAGCAGCTTGCCGACGAGGACCTCACCGACAATTCGATTTTTGCGCTCGTTGCCGTGCATTCGGGCCGCGCACCGCTCAAGTCCGATCCCTGTACCGTGGAGATCGCGCTCGCTGATGTTCAGACGGCCCCGCTGTTGGAGGTGCCGGTCGGCGAGCCGCTCTTTTATATGGAGGCGTACTTTACCGATGCGGACGAGCGGCCCTTGCTGCTCGGGCGCCAAAAGATCGTGGGGTCGCGCTACGTGTTCGACATCTAACGTCCATAGATAGAACAATACAGAACAAGTTTGGTGAAATGAATTCACCTGCGACAGCTTGCGTGCTATAAATAGGACAACATAGAACGACCGCAGGTACGAGCTGTCGTCGCTCAAAGCCGCCACACAGGGAGGAATGTCACCGTGAACGCACACGATCTGGTTCAGGAAATTATCGAGCGCAAGGGTAAGATCGAGAATGTCTTTTGGATCGCCTGCGGCGGTTCGATGATTGACCTTATGCCGGCCAATGAGCTGCTCAAGCGCGAGGCAACCACGTTTACCTCGACGGTCTACACGGCGCGCGAGTTTTGCCTTATGGCCCCCAAGAGCCTAGGGCCGAAGTCACTCGTCATCGCCTGTAGCCACAGCGGTAACACGCAAGAGGTCGTCGACGGCTGCGAGATGGCGCTGGCCGCCGGTGCCGAGGTCGTGACTATGACTGACTACGCGGGCTCCAAGATCGATAACGGCAAGTGGACCACCTGGGTTTACCCGTGGGGCAAGGGCGAGTCGCAGGCCGAAGTTCCGCAGGGCATCGGCGCTCTGATCGCCGCCGAGCTGCTCGACCAGCAGGAGGGCTACGAGGCGCTCGCCGACATGTACGCAGGCCTTAAGCAGATGGACACACTGCTGCCCGCTGCCCGCGAGAAGGTCAACGCCGAGCTGGGCGATCGCTTTGCCGAGCTCTGCCAGCAGCACAAGTTCTTCTATATCCTGGGCTCCGGCCCCAACTTTAGCCAGACCTACGCCATGGCCATCTGCTCGCTCATGGAGATGCAGTGGCAGCACTGCTGCTACATCCACTCCGGCGAGTATTTCCACGGTCCCTTCGAGGCTACCGAGCCCGGCGTGTTCTACTTTGTGCAGCTTGGCGCTGGCGAGTGCCGCCCCATGGAGGAGCGCGCACTGGCATTCCTCAACACGCACACCGATACAGTCATGGTGCTCGATGCGCTTGAGTACGGCGTGGGCGAGGTGCCTGCCAGCGTGCGTTCGTACCTGGAGCCGATCTTCTTCTATGCGATGAGCTGTGAGCTGCGCGCCGCCCGCGGCAAGGTATTTGACCACAGCCCCGAGGTTCGCCGCTATATGGGCGTCGAGCGGTACTAGGTAACGGGGAACGCGATTTTTCATGACGGGGCCTTCGCCAAGCGCGGGCCCCGTTTGCGTTACGGTGCCCCTTTCTGTTTGTCGAAAAACGAAGTCAAATACTTTTCCCGAGAAGTGAACGACCTATTTTGGACCCCCGAAGCATCGACATTTTTTGACGCCAAAACAGCAGGAAAATCTTAATGAAACTGCAGGAAATGGTCTCCACAAAGTGCCGATGCTTCGAGGGCTCGTTTTTGCTCGTTCACTTTTCGGGAAAAGTATTAGACCTAAATCTGCAAGCGTGTCGCGTGAGTCAAAAAGCGGGCCGCGCCGGTGGGTTTCCGGCGCGGCCCGCTTTACATTGTGTCCGTATGAGTGAGTTGTCGCATCAACCGGCGGACTACTTGGCGTCGTAGGCCTCGGCGTCCCACCAGTCGAGCTGGGCGATGTTGTCGCGGATGTGCTGACAGCTCTTGTGGAAGCCCTCGAGCTCGTGCTCGGAAAGGTCGAGCGTGTAGACCTCCTCGACGCCCTCGGCGCCGATCACGCACGGCAGGGAGGTAAAGATGCCCTCCTCGCCATATTGGCCGGTCATAAGCGTAGAGGCCGAAAGCACGGCGTGCTCGTTGTGCAGTACGGCGGCGCAGACGCGCGCGGCGGAGTTGGCAACGGCGTACTCGGTGCACTGCTTGCCGGCGTAAGTCACATAACCGCCCTTGCGTGCGAGCTCCTCGACTTCCATGTGGTCGAAGGCGTACTTGTCGGGGTTCTCGGCCTGAAGCTCGTTGAGGCTCTTGCCGGCGATGGTTGCGGCCTTAAAGGCGGCCAGCTGGCTAAAGCCATGCTCGCCGATCATGTAGGCGTCGATGGACTTGGGGCTCACCCCGACCTTCTTGGAGATCTCGGTGCGCAGGCGGGCAGAGTCCAGGCCACAGCCCGAGCCGATGATCTTCTTGGGATCGTAGCCGGTCAGGTGCCACAGCTCGGTGCACACGACGTCGCAGGGGTTGGAGATGCTCACGAAGATGCCGTCGAAGCCGGCATCGACGATGCGCTTGGCAAAGGTGCGGGCGGCGTCGGTGGTAAAGAACAGCTCGCCGTCGCGGTTGCCGGCGGCCAGTGCGACCTTGCCGGCGGCGTTGACGATGACGTCGCAGCAGGCCAGCTCCTCGTAGTGGTCGTAGCAGTTGACGATCTTGGTGTTGTACGGGACAAACGAAAGGGAGTCGCGCAGGTCTTGGACCTCGGACGTCACCTTTGCCTCGTTGATATCGCAGAGGTACAGCTCATCGGCAATGCCCTGCATGAGCAGGCTGTTGGCGACATGTGCTCCTACGTGGCCCTGGCCGACCACACCGATCTTACGCGTCTGGTACATATACGTATCCTTTCGGCCGAGTTTTTCGCATCGAACCATTGTAGCGTCCTGCTGCCACTTTGCTAGGCTAAAGCGCCGTAGATTTTTGGGACATGCCTTAATCTCTACTTTTGGAGTGATTTGGGCCGCTGACGGTGTCTCGGGGCGATGCACTCGCGCGGATGGGGCCGCTCGTTGTACCATAGCTGCAACTGACTCGTAAGGAGCATCCATGCCCATTCGCATCCCCGACGCCCTCCCTGCCGCCGCGCAGCTCGAGAGCGAGAACATCTTTGTCATGACCGAGTACCGCGCGCTGCACCAGGACATCCGTCCGCTGCGCGTGCTCATCCTCAACCTCATGCCAACCAAGATCGCCACCGAGACGCAGATCATGCGCAAGCTCTCCAACACGCCGCTGCAGGTAGAGGTGGACCTGCTACGCACCAAGACGCACGAGGCCACGCACGTGAGTGCCGGCCACCTGGAGACGTTCTACCGTACGTTCGACGACATCCGCGATATCCACTACGACGGCCTGATCATCACGGGCGCGCCGGTGGAGCAGATGCCGTTCGAGGAGGTCGACTACTGGCCCGAGCTCTGCCAGATCATGGATTGGTCCACCACGCACGTGCACTCTACGCTGCATATTTGCTGGGGTGCACAGGCAGGGCTCTACCATCATTACGGTATCCAGAAGTGCGACCTGCCGGCCAAGGCGAGCGGCGTGTTTGAGCATTATCTGGTGAAGCCGCAAAGCCCGCTGGTCCGCGGCTTTGACGACCGCTTCTATGCCGTGCATTCACGCAATACCGATGTGCGCCGCGAGGACGTGGAGGCCGAGCCGCAGCTTGAGGTCGTGGCCGTATCAGACGAGGTGGGCCTGTACATCGTCAAGTCGACCGACAGCCGCCGCTTCTTTGTCTTTGGCCATCCCGAGTACGATACCGACACGCTGCGCCTGGAGTACGAGCGCGACGTGAAGCGCGGGCTCAACCCCCAGGTGCCGGCGCATTACTTCCCAGGTGACGACCCCACCGCCGAGCCGCGCAACGTCTGGCGCAGCCAGGCTCAGCTGTTCTACACCAACTGGCTCAACTACTACGTCTACCAGACCACGCCCTACGACCTGGCCCGCGCCGGTGAGGAGCACTAGGCTACGGCCGCGGTTGCGGTTGTGGCTGCGGCTGCGGCGTGACGAGCGTGGATTTTCGGATGCCCATCTTGCGGGTGCGATACAACGGCAGTTAGGCGCTGATGATGTGGGGTAGCGGCAGGTCGTGGGTGTCGGTGGGAACGTGGTCGACACGCTGCTCGTCAAAGGCGATGCCGATGATTTGGCATGCGGGCGAGAGCGTGGGCAGGTAGCGGTCGTAGCAGCCGCCGCCGTAGCCCAGGCGCGCGCCGGTGTGGTCGAAGGCTACGAGCGGCACGACGATCATATCGAGCGCCTCGGCAGGCACGATAGGAAAGCGGCTGCTGTCGACGTCCGTGGCTGCGAAGGCCCGCGTAGGGTGGGCGATAAACGGGGGCTCGGACGCATCGCCGGCAGCAACTGCCCGCATGCACATGCGCTGGCCACAAGCCACGGTGTCAGCTGCCGAGAACATGCACGGATAGGCCACGCGCCAGCCGTGTTTTGCGGCCGCTGCGGCAAACGCGGCAGGGTCGACTTCGGAGCCTATGGCGGCATAGACGGCAACGGTGCGCGGGGCCACGGGACCCGAGCCGCCCAGCAACTCAACGAGCCGCGCGCATACAGCAGCAGACTTTGCCGCCCGCATATCCAAATCTAGAGCATCGCGCCGGGCAATTACCGCCCGCCGCAACTCGGCCTTATCCATCCCGGCCCCTCTCTCAAACCTACCAAAAAGGGACAGGTTTATTTTGGTAGGTTTTATCTGGGCAAATGTCGAAACCACCACGCAAACCATCGCAAGGGGAGCAGTTCATGGACATCTTCGTGGGTTTTGACGAAGAGTGGGTGTTCGCGGCGGTGTGTCTCGATCTGTAACAGTAACTCGGCAAAATCGGGCCTAGATGTTACAGATTGAGACAAAGAGCCGGCGTCATCCGAAAACGTCTCGATTTGTAACATCTGGAGCCAATATTGCCGCCTAGATGTTACAGATTTAGACAAACTGGTGTGACGGGCTGAGCTGCCCCGCCCAAGCAGCGGCAAAAGAAAAGGTAGATTTTCAGGCATGTCCCAAAAATCTACCTTTGCTGTGCGTTAGCCCAGCAGGTCGATGACGTTGAAGCCGGCGTTGCTCTTGGCGATGACGTCTCGGCCGCCAAAGACGCAGGTGGGCGAGACGGCTGCGATACGCGTCACGTCGGCGCCGAGCGAGCGCAGCTCACCGGGTGTGGCGGCGAGCATCTGGGCGCGGCGCTCCTCGCGTGCATGTGGATCGAGTCCGGCCAGGTAGGTCGTGTTGCGGCGTTTGGTGAGCGCGTACGGCTTCACCGGCGCGTCCATGCCGCTCACGCAGCTCACGATAAAGCCCTCAAAGGCTGCCTCGTCGGGCTCAAAACCGCCGAGCCATTCGCCTGCGCGCGCCACGCGCTCAATCGAGGGGTCGATTGCCGGGTCGCGGTAGGTGTAGAACGCGGCCTGACGCTCGCCTGCCGCGCGGAATCCGCAGCCGTAGGCCCCGCCCTTCACGCGGATCTCGTTCCACAGGTAGTCGTAGGAGAGCGCGTTGGCGGCAACCGCCCAGGCGCCCGTCACGTCAATGCCCAGGCGACGCGGGTCGCATGCGCTTGCCGCAAAGCAGATGTCGCTGGGGATGACAAAAGCCTCGTGGCGGTCGCACGGCGTCGGCACCACGAGCGTGTCGCGGCCGGCAACAGCACCGTCGCCCGCGCCCAACCCCAGGTCGCCCGCGGCGGCCCAGTACGCGTCAAAGTCCTCATCGCTGCCGGTAAAGCTCGCCAGGCAGCCGTCGGCCACAAAGATGCGGCCTGCCAGCTCGGCAAGCTTGGCGCGCAGATCGTCCAGACGCTCATCAAAGTGGTCGAGCAGATCGCGCAGGAACAGGTAGAAGTCCACACCCGAAAGCTGCTCGCGCACCACGGCCGAAGGCGAGCTGTAGCTCATCGCGCGGCCGAGCGCCGCCGAGTGTCCGTTGTTAATAAAGCCCTGCTCAAGCCCAATGCGAATCTGCGTGAGCACGTCGCGCACGCGGTCGGCTTCGGCATCGAGCAACAGCGTGCTCGACCACACCTCGCGCGGCAGGCTTGCCAGCGCATCGATCTTTTCGGACAGGGCGCCGGCGCTCACCAGCAGGTAGGGGCGCACGCCGTCCACGTCGGGCTGGGTCATGACCTCGGTCGTAAAGCTCAAAAAGCCCAGCTTGCCGGCGATGAGGTTGTCGAGCTCCTCGGCCGAGTGCTCGCTCGTGGGCAGCTGTTTGAGCAGGCGGCAGAGCAGGGTCACATAGGGCAGGTCTTCAAACGCGACGCAGCTCAGGTCGAAATACTGCATGGCGTAGGCCAAGCGGTTGGTGGGGATGCCGTGGCGCAGGCAGGGGATGGGCGCGGTCGTGTCCACGACCAGCGGCGGCTCGGGGCGCGCCTCGCCAATGTCGGACACGCGCAGGCGTGGCAGCGTGGCCTTGGCCTCGGGCGCGTCATCCGCCTCCTGCGCGGCGCGCAGCGCAGCCGTGCGCTCGACCACATCGGCCAGCTCGGCATCGGTCATGGCATCGAGCTTGGCTGCCAGCTCGGCAGTCTCGGCGCCCTCCGCACCCTCGGCGGCATCCACCGGCACCAGCTCGACCAGCGCCATGTGGTCGTTTTCCAGCACGAGCTCGCGCAGCAGGTCCTCAAAATAGCTGCCGTCCAGCTCGCCGCGCAGCTCCTCGTACACCGGGCCGTATTTGAGCGCCAGCGTCGCGGCGTCGTCATCGTAGAGCCAGGTGCTCAGCGCGTCGCACGCAATGGCCGCGCCGTCGGCGATACCGTAGTCGCGCTGGCGCAGGTCGTATTCGTTGCTGCTGATGATGGCCTCCAGGCGCTCGCGCGGAACGCCGTGCTCGCACAGGTCGCGGCAGGCGTCCTGGAACACGCGGCGCAGCTCGCGCGCCACGCCGGGCTGCGCGTTTTGCAGCATGATGAGCTCGTAGGGCTGCAGGCTCTCGGCCGCGGTGTAGCTCACCACGTTGCCGCCCAGGCCGGCGGCCAGAATGGCCTTCTTAACCGGTGCCTCGTTGGAACCCAGCAGTGCCTCGAACAGGATGTCTGCCGCGATCGTGCGCTTGCGGTCGAGCGCGCTGCCCAGCACAAGACCCAGGCCCACCAGGGCGTTCTCGGGTGTGGTTGCCATCTCGACACGCTTGTACTCGCAGGTCACGGGCGCCTGCACGACCAGCGGATTGGGCGCCAGCGTGGACGGGTCCTCGCCGGTGGCGACGGCTGCGTCCATGCGGCGGCTCGCGGCACTCGGCTGCGACAGATAGCGCTCGTCCAAAAACGCCAGCGCGCGGTCCACGTCTAGGTCGCCGTAGAGCGTGATGTAGGAGTTGGAAGGATTGTAGTGGCGCGCGTGCGTATCCAGGAACTGCTCGTAGGTGAGCGCAGGGATCGCGCGCGGGTCGCCGCCGCTCTCGTGCGCATAGGCGGTGTCGGGATAAAGCGCGGCGTTGACGGCATCGTCCAGCACGCTCATGGGGTCGGACAGCGCGCCCTTCATCTCATTGAAAACCACGCCGTTATAGCGTAGCGTTCCCTCGCGCAGGCTTGCGGAACTGCCGTTGCCCTCGCCCTCGGCGCCCTTCGGCAGGTCCAGCTCGTAGTGCCAGCCCTCCTGCTCAAAAATGGTGGGCTTGGTATAGATGGCCGGGTTGAACACCGCGTCCAGGTACACGTCCATCAGGTTGTACAGATCCTGCTCGTTGGTGGTGGCGACGGGGTAGATGGTTTTGTCGGGGTAGGTCATGGCGTTGAGGAACGTCTGCATGGAGCTCTTGATCAGGTCGACGAACGGCTCCTTGACGGGAAATTTGGCCGATCCGCACAGCACCGAGTGCTCGAGGATATGGAACACGCCGGTGGAATCGGCCGGCGGCGTCTTAAAGCCAATGGCAAAAGCCTTGTTTTCGTCGTCGCACGCCAGGTACAGCAGGCGAGCGCCCGAGGCGGTGTGGCGCAGCACGTAGGCGTCCGAGTCGAGCTCGGGCACGGTCTCGCAGCGCTCGACGGCAAAGCCGTGACAGGTGGTGCCGGGCACCAGCAGCGCGGCGGCAGCGGCGCGCGGGTCGGTTGAGGTGGTGGGCATATGCAGTCTCCTTTGACGCCCCAGCGGGGGCGAATCGAGTCGAATCCTCGTGAGTATACCCATATGGGGCCGCGGCTCTGCGGCGAACTGGAGACGATGCCGGCGGATTGGGCGAAGGCCTTGCTCGTTCACCGCACGAGTGTGGAAACTTGGACGCCTATCGAATGAGAGTTGATTTTCGGACGGAATCAGCCTCAAAACGCCCAAAAACCGTCCAAATATCCACCCTCATTTCCCGACCGTTCAAAATCCACGCTCATCCGCCGCCCGCACATCTCTCATATCTCATTCGTCTCTAATACGAGAGATAACAGAAAGATGAGAGATAAATATGAGAGATAACAATGCTGCAAAGAGACAGGCAACCATGGTATTGTCTCAATATAGATTGTTTTACCAGCGAAAACATGTTTAAATGAAACAGATGACAGACATCTTATCTTTCATCTCTCACTCCTCTCTAATACGAGAGATAACAGAGAGACAAGAGATAATTACGAGAGATAACTGAGAGACGAAGGAAATCTATTCGCGGCATTCTCCGCCGGACCGAGCGAAAGGACGTGCAGATGAACGAGAACGAACTGATCGGTCTGCTCGAGTCTTTAAGGCGCATGGGCTCGGACGATCTTAGCGTCGAGGTCAAGGAGAGCGCCACGACGCTTTCTCGCGACGTATGGGAAACGGTTAGCGCATTCGCGAATACCGCCGGCGGAATTATCGTGCTCGGCGTGAGCGAGCGCGCGGGCTTTGTCCCGGTTGAGGACTTTGAGACCGAGAAGGTGCTCAACCAATTTGTCGCAGGCATGGGTGATGCCGGCGGTCGCGGAAAACTGGCCAATCCGCCCAAATACACTATTGAGCGCGTGGAGCTTCGGGGCACCGTGGTTCTCGTTATCACGATTGAGGAGCTCGACCCGTCGAGCAAGCCCTGCTATGTAATAGAACGCGGCGCCCAGGGCGGCAGCTACAAGCGCATTGATGACAAAGACGTGCCACTTTCATCGACCGAGGTTTTGGCACTGTCGTCATACGAGCGGACGAGTCCTAGCGATCGCGATGCAGTGCCCGGCGCGGTTGCAGGCGATCTTGACGAGGCACTGGTCGATCGCACGATAGAGCGTGCTTTCTCGCTGACACCTCGGGCAATGCGCGGCGCGCCGGACAAGAAAACGAAGCTGGAGCGCCTGAATTTCCTCGACTCCCAGGGCAAAGTTACTAAGGCCGGGCTCCTGGCTGCGGGTGCCTATCCTCAGCAGTTCTATCCTAAGCTCTTTATCGATGTGGCGGTCTATGCCGGAACGCAGAAGGGCGCGGCGGGGTCGTTGAGGTTCATGGACCGTACGATCTGCGAGGGAACGTTGGGCGAAATGATCTCGGATGCCGTCGCGGCAGTCGCCAAGAATTTGCGGCGAACCTCGACGATCCAAGGCGTCTCGCGTGTCGACTCGCTGGAGATTCCCGAGGAGGTCCTGCGCGAGGCAATCGCCAACGCCGTAATCCACCGAGAATACGGAGATCGGTTCTGTGGGCAGTCGGTCGCTGTTGACGTCTTTGATGACCGTATCGAAGTGACGAACCCCGGCGGCCTATACGGAGGAAAGACTCGCGAGAACTTGTTTGACGGCAGCTCCCGGTGCCGCAACGCGACGCTCATGAAACTCATGTCGATTGTTCCGCTGCCGGATGGCGCAGGTTCGCCGGCTGAGGGCAATGGCTCGGGCATTCCGATGATGATCGACGCCATGTGTGCTCATGGTTTGGCCGAGCCCCTGTTCTGCCCGGGATTCGATCGGTTCAAAGTGGTTCTCTATCGCTCAAAGGTCGAGCCGGTCGACCACGGCGGTGACTTAATTGTGGCGGCACTTAAGCGTTGCGGTGAGCTGGGTACGCGCGAGTTGGCGGAGCACACAGGGCTCACAATTTCCCAGGTTAGGTCGCGCGTCAACACACTCATTGCTCAAGGCGAGCTTGAGCCTACAGCGCCGGCGACGAGTCGCAACCGCAAGTATCGACTGTCGGAGCGTGCGGAATAAATGCGCCAGCGGACGAGGTGACCCAATAATCGACTCTCGATTGGCGCCCGCTAAGGTAAGGCGGTTGTTGCCCAGTCGACGGCGAAGTTAAAAATCCGGCTTACGCTGGCATAGTCCCGAACCCATCCATCAAGAACAGCCTAAGAACCAGCTTGATGGCATATCCCGGTTTGATTTCTGCCGCGTCAAAGACGTGGCGCTCGGCGAGCTCGCTGCAGTATGCGTAGATGTCGCGGATAAGGTCCGCGCCCGAAAGCGTAAACATGTAGCCCGCGTCCGAAAGCGCATTGGGCGCGGCGGGCAACTTGGCCATGTGGCAGAACGTCTGCAGGTCGGGCGCCATAACATTCTGGTAGTCGAGGTGGCCGCTGGCATCCTGTGCGGCAAGCTCCAATTGGCGCACAGAATCCAGCGCCGCCGCTAACACAAAGCTCGGCGTAGGCGCATTGACGTCCTCCGTGGTCGCCACAAGCCTGCCCGCCGCCTGCGTGACAAGCCAAGCGACCTCGCGCTGGCAACGCACGGCCTTGCGCGTCACCGGCTTGATGGACGAAGAAGAAACGCTTCCCTTAGGCGGATTCGAAGCAGCCATAAGACCCTCCCATGAACGACCCGGCCCAACAAGCCCGGATGAAACACGTGCTACATCAGTATACAGGGGAGTGGGATAGCGGGGTACGAGCGCGCCAGCGGCAAACCGAGAGCATCAACGATGTGCCGATCGCGGAATGAGATCTCGTAATAATTGACTCTCGGCCATATTATTGAGGGGCATGACTCGCGTTCGTATGGTTGTAGGTGCTGGCGATGAACGACATTGACCTTGCTGTTCCGTTGATGGATGGACCAAGCTATGACCGTGCCTGCAGTCTCGTGCCTTCCGAATACGTTGAGGCATGGGAGTGGTTTCTGGGTGAGGAACAGCGCGGCGGCGTTTGGACCAGCCTTCCGCACCGCACCAAGGAAGATAGCCCTCAGTATCAGTATCGTTTGAGAATTGGCGCGGACTTCTTTCCCGTAACGCGGGATTCAGGGATCTTCTGGCCGGGCCAGGATCGGGTGAAGCAAGATCCCAATAAGATCTTTGCGCTTTCGGTCCATAACTCTAAAAAGAGCTTCTACACCGATGTTCCTCCGCTCTATTTGGATGACGGTACGTGGGTCATTAAGTATTCGGTTCAAGCGCCAGGTGTCGTTGGTTCTCGAGACCAGAATTACAACCGTAAAATGCTCAACTGCATGGAATATGGCGTTCCAGTTGGAGTCATATTTGCAACCGAGGTGGGCTATAAGGTGCTTGGCCTTGCGTTTGTTGAACGGTTTGAGCCCGAAAACGGCTGGTTTGTTCTGCATGGTCCCGTTCATAAAGGTGGACCGGACCCTCGTTTTGCGTCCGACATGAGCTATCTGAAGCACATGCCAGTCGACATTGAGTTTGCCGGACAGAGTGCGACCGATGACGAAAAAGTTCACTATGCGTTGAGACGCGAGCGATTGGGGCAGCAATGGTTCCGCAAGCAGCTCATTGCCGCCTATGATGGTCGCTGCGCGGTGTCGGGTTGTGGGGTTAACGAGGCACTGGAGGCTGCACATATCGAGAATTACTCGGGACCCAAATCGCAGGTTGCCAGCAACGGCATTCTGCTTCGGCGCGACTTTCATGCTCTATTCGATGCTCATCTGATTTCGTTTGAGCCTGTTTGCGGCGAATATCGGCTGTGCGGATCGTACCTGCTGGATAAGACCGACTACGCTTCCTTTGCAGGTGCGACGCTAAGGCAGCCGAATGAGCGTCAGTGGCGACCCAATGCGGTGTTTCTCGAGGCCCATCGCATTGAGTTTGATCGCTCGGAAAAGAAGCGTGAAAAGGCGGGGCTTCTGCCGTATTAGCGTATTTGGCTTCGGCGGTCTTTTACGATCGTGTTGTTTGATCGGATCGCGTGGCGATGCAATCTCGTGCACGCCCGCCGGTGCATGCTCTTCCTGATTTGGATAGCGAGAGAGGAGCGCGTGTGAGCTGGCGAGGCGATATTGCGATGGGGAAGTACGGAAAACTGCCGTGTGCCCTTATCGACAACAATATGTTTCCGGGCGTAGAGGTTGATTGCGGGTCGTTTGCTGTCGCCTGTCCTTGTTGCGGCTCGCAAATATCGTGTCTCGATATTCGGTTCATCGATGCGCGCGACAGACTCAGCGACGAAGTGAGAAAACGGACGGGCGTTCATATGCCGGTGTATCCGGAGAAATGCCCTGTTTGCGGCCTCGATATCGTGTATGACGTTTGCGACGAGGGATAGGCGATGCGGAGGAGCTGGCTGTGAAGGCCTCTCCGTCTCTACAAATAAACCCCCTCACCGAGCTGCTTGTGGAACTTGGTGTGATGGTCGCGTGCCCAGGTAAAGAGTGCCTGGTCAAAATTGGTACGCGTGGCCGGGACGCCAAAGACGCCGGCAACTTCGACGCGCACAAACTCCAGTGCCGGCAGCTTGTTGATGGCAGTGAGGGCAAACGGGGACGAGGGCTCCTCGAACAGATAGCGGCTGCCTTGCAGCGCGTCGCAACT
Organism: Collinsella sp. HCP3S3_E5; assembly: GCF_052067635.1. Lineage (NCBI taxonomy): Bacteria > Bacillati > Actinomycetota > Coriobacteriia > Coriobacteriales > Coriobacteriaceae > Collinsella > Collinsella sp. HCP3S3_E5. Next base: position 48,766 of record NZ_JBQHQF010000007.1, read on the forward strand.
GGTGCACGTGTTGCCGAGCGATGGGGCTTTGGAGGCTCGCGCGCCTACGGGCTTGTAGCCACAGCGCTTAGAAAGATAGTCGCGGATCTCGCCCGGGACGCAGCCAAGAGCGGGAACAATGGCGAGCGCGTTGGCATTGGTCGTGTCGATGGCAATGTGCCCGGCCTTGTTGGGTGCGTGCGCGATGGCGATGCCCTCGCTGTCATCGGCTCGATAGGGAATGCCGAAGGCCGCGACCGAGGTCTCTTTGTGACACTTCCAGCACTCGCGCTTGCCCAGTACTAGATATATATACGGCGCAGAGGGGTCGGATCGGTCAACACCGGGCAGCCATTCGGCAAAGGGCTCGGGGTTGACGCCGCTGGGTACATACCAGATCTTCTTGGTCCGGTCCCATTTGGCGCCCAGCGCCTTGGCTTCTTCTTTGCGCGAAAAGGGAACATCGAGCTCGGTGCGCATGGTGGCTCCTTGGTGCTACAGGTGTAAGTGGCTCAAGGATACCGCAGGGTGTGGACGTTGTGGCGTTTTGCCGAGAAGCCGCGGTGCGGACTGGTTGGTTACGCCTTGGATAAACTGGCAAGTAGATGGTCGGCTTTTGGCCAGTTGGGCGGCAACCTTGCCAAAAGCTTGACGGATTGCGGTTTGGGCATCGTCGAATGAACACTTTGGCGCACCTCGGCGAAAAAACCGCCGGTCGTTTGTCGGAAACTTAACAGAACCGCCAGCCGCCGCCGGCGTGCGTGCTATCTTCGCGCCATGAGGTACTTTATCGTTTCACATAACGCCGCATTGGCGCTGTTGGCGCACATGCCGAACCCTCGCTTTGGGGATTCGGAGCCAGAGGTCGTGTCGATTGCAGGTGCCTGTGCGCTCTTGGACCAAGAAGCGCAGGAGGTTATCGATCGCTATGACCTGGGGATCGAAACGCTGGATTTGCTGGTGCCGTCGCGCGCCGGCCGTCGGCAGAGCAAGCATGTTAAGACGCATCTGTGCACCAACGAGCTCCCGGCGGGTTCGTTTATCTCGCTGGGCCACTGGATGGGCGACCTTGATGCGTACGTGTGCTCTCCCGAGCTGGCGTTTTTGCAGGCTGTGCACGATGGCGATGTGGCGGCGGCCGTCTATGCCGGCTATGCGATGACATCGGATTACCGGCTGGATAACCTTGCCCCCGGTGGGGTAACAGGCAGGGATGCGGGCATGCGCGATAGCAGGCTCACGACTAAGGAGCTCATCGCGGCGTATATCGAGAAGTCACCCAAGGTGAGGGGTATCGCGAAGGCAAAGGCGCTGCTTGCATATGTGATCGAGGGGTCGCGCTCTCCGAGGGAGTCGGGGCTCTGCATGTTTATGTCGCTGCCTGCGCGCTACGACGGGTATGCATTGGGCAAGGCCGAACTTAACAAGAAGGTCTTCATTCGCGATGGATACAATGACGGACGTGATCACAAGCTTCGCGTGTTGGAGCGCACACCCGACATAACGCTTACGGCTAAAGTCGAGGTGGGCATGGATAAAGTAAAGGCCGGACTGCTGCCAGAGGTGCTGACCGCGATGGTCGATTACGACAGCGATGCCATTCATGACGGACGCGAGAAGATTTACAAGGATGCCGAGCGCCGCAACGAGTTGGAGCTGTTGAGCGGCGTGGCACACTTCACCGTGACGACTGAGCAGGCAAATGACTACGACAAGCTCATCCGGCTGTGCGAACGTATCCGACGGAAGCTGCACCGGAACAAGCGACCCATTTTTAACAAGCCCATGAGCGAGGAGCAGCGATACTTTGCCCTCAAGCGCGTCGAAGCGAAGCGGTTTAAGCTTTGGCAGGCCGTAATCGAGGCGCGTCAACATTGGTAGGGGCGGTTGCTGGGCATGGGACCAAGGGCCTCATTGTCAGGTCTAATACTTTTCCCGAGAAGTGAACGAGTCAAAACGGGCCCCCGAAACATCGACACTTTTGGTGGCTTATTTCCTGCGGTTTTATCATTGGAATCCTGCGGTTTTGGCTGTAAAAAGTGTGGATGCTTCGGGGGCCCAAATAAGGTCGTTCACTTCTCGGGAAAAGTATTAGACCTGGTTATGGGAAGGCTGTCCGGATGTGGCCGCGAGGCTTGCGAAGGCCAGATCGGGGCAGTCGCCAAGGCTGTTTGGGTAATTTTGGGGCTGATTGGGGCGATCGCCGGGGTTGTCTGGGCGACTTTGGGTGTGGTAGGGGTAATTGCCGGCGATACCGAAGCAACTTGGGGTCTGCCGGGATGATTGCCGGTTATGTAGAGGCGGTATCAGCCTCGATTGGGATGGTTATTGGAGCTGCCGAAGCGGTTTTGGGTGCCACGGCGCCCTTTTGGCTTATCAGATAAAACAAAACAGCCCAGAGGCATAGCCTCTGGGCTGCGAACATTTGGTGGGCGTTACAAGATTTGAACTTGTGACCTCTTCCGTGTCAGGGAAGCGCTCTCCCCCTGAGCTAAACGCCCGATCAAGGGTGCGCAAGTGCGCAAGGGATAATATAACGGAGCTTGAACTCGGTGGCAAGAATATTTTTTAAAATCGCTAACGTTGTGGAATCAAAGGGCTTTGTCGCGCCCATTTTAAAAGAGCTCGCTGCCGTGATTTGGCTGTCGCATAATGCAAAGCCGTTGCAATGCCGAACCATGGAAGAGACGTCTGCGGAATTGTCCTACCGATAAGCGGACAAGCCCCCAGCTGGTGCCTTCGCCGTGGTAAGGTAAGCCGAATTGTTTCCAGACTGTTTCGGGGGAGCGGGATGAGCAAAGAGCGTGTCGAGCAGGTCGAAGGCACAGGGGCTTCGGTGCCGATGACCGATATATCGAACATTGATGTGCCCGAGGGCACCGATGAGCTCAGCCGCAGCACCCGCCGTGCATGGCGCGACCGCCTCAACGACGCCCAGACGCGCAAGATGGCCCTGGGTGTGCTTGCCGCGGCTGCCGGCGGAACGTTCTGGGGATTTTCTGGCACCTGCGCCAGCTACCTCTTCGATGTTTGCCATATCGAGACGTTTTGGCTCATGAGCATGCGCCAGGTTTGCGCCGGCCTGCTCTTTATGGTCGTCGTGCTCAACAAGGATCGCGACCGCTTGGTTAAACTGTGGACTACCCCCGCCGACCGCAAGCAGCTCATCCTGTTTACGATTTTTGGCTTGCTGTTCAACCAGATTTGCTATCTGTCTGCCGTGCGCCTAACCAACGCGGGCACGGCGACGGTGTTCCAGTGCCTGCAGCTGGTGGTCGTCATGGGGTATGCCTGCGTTGCCACGCATCGACTTCCGCGCACGCGCGAGACGCTTGGTGTTTTGCTCGCCTTGGGCGGAACGTTTCTTATCGCCACAGGCGGCGACCCCAGTACGCTGAGCATTTCGCCGATGGGCCTGCTCGCGGGCCTTTTGTGCGCCGTGGGCGGTGCCTGCATGGCAATTATCCCGGCCGGAATCCTCAAGGAATACGGTAGCTCGGTTGTCACGGGCTCAGCCATGCTTTCGGCAGGAATCGTGCTGAGCATTTTTACCCAGCCGTGGGCACACATGCCGGCGCTCGAGCCCTCGGGTGTCGGCGCGCTCGCGGTGTTCATCGTGATTGGGTCGTTTTTTGCCTATATGTTTTATATGCAGGGCGTTAAGGAGATCGGCTCGGTTCGTGCGAGCCTTATCGGAACCATGGAACCGGTCTCTGCCACTATTACCAGCGCTCTTATGCTGGGGACGGTATTTTTGCCCACCGACCTGGCGGGTTTTGCCATGATTATCGCGATGGTGTTTTTGACGGTGTAGCCTCTGCGGTTGCTATAAAGGATAATAGGCTGGCGGCGCGTTGCTTTGGCGGCGCGCCTTTGTCTATAGAGAGGACCTCTTATGAAGTACTTTGGCACCGACGGATTTCGCGGCGAGGCCAACGTTGGGCTGACCGTGGAGCACGCGTACAAGATCGGCCGCTTTGTGGGCTGGTATTACGGCGCCAGGCGCGGGGCCAAGGCGCGCGTGATCGTGGGTAAGGACACGCGTCGCTCGAGCTATATGTTCGAGGCGGCGCTGGTGAGCGGTCTGGTTGCGAGCGGCGCAGACGCCTATATGCTGCATGTGATTCCTACGCCGGGCGTGGCGCATCAGACCGTGGAGGGCTGCTTCGATTGCGGCATCATGATCAGCGCGAGCCACAACCCGTTTTGCGATAACGGCATTAAGCTGGTCAACAGCGACGGCTTTAAGATGGACGAGGACGTGCTGGAGCTCATCGAGGACTACATCGATGGCAAGAGCGAGGTGCCGCTGGCCACGGGCAACCACATTGGCGCCACGGTTGACTACATGCAGGGCCGCAACCGCTACATTGCCTCGCTCATTGCAAGCGCGAACTATTCGCTGCAGGGCGTCAAGATTGGCATTGACTGCGCCAACGGCTCGGCGTCCTCTGTCGCCAAGCCGGTGTTCGATGCGCTCGGCGCCGATGTGCGCGTGATTAACGCCGCACCCGACGGCTTTAACATTAACGTCGACTGCGGCTCTACGCATATGGAGCGCCTGCAGCGCCATGTGGTGGAGCAAGGCTTGGACGTGGGCTTTGCCTACGACGGCGATGCCGATCGCTGCCTGGCCGTGGACGAGCGCGGCCGCGTGGTCGACGGCGACCAGATTCTGTACGTGTGCGGCGTGTATCTTAACAAGCACGGGCGCCTCTCGGGCGGTACCGTGGTGCCGACGATCGCCAGCAACTTTGGCCTGATTAAGTCGCTGGAGCTTGCCGGTCTGAGCGCCGTGACCAGCGGTGTGGGTGACCGTCACGTGTACGCCAAGATGCGCGAGGGCGGCTACAGCCTGGGTGGCGAGCAGACGGGCCATACGATCTTTGGCGATATCGAGCGTACGGGCGACGGCATTATGACCTCGCTGCGTGTGATGGAAGTGATTCGTGCCGAACGCGAGACGCTTTCGCAGCTCGCGGTGCCGTGTAAGCTGCTGCCGCAGGCGCAGGTTGCCGTACGCGTGGCGGACAAGGATGCTGCGCTGGGCAACATGGGCGTGCAGGCCGCCATTGCCGAGGCCGAGGACGCGCTGGCGGGCGAGGGCCGCGTGCTCGTGCGCAAGAGCGGAACCGAGTCGGTGATTCGCGTGCTGGCCGAGGCTCCGGACCAATCGGCCGCCGACGCCGCCATGAAGCGCATCGCCGCTGCACTCGAAGCTCTGTAGTTACGCGGTTTTACCAAACCGCGTAACCGCTCGACGCTACAAACGGCCCCAAGCGGCAATCTGGCGTTCAATTTCAAGGGCGCGACCAGAAGGTCAGCGCCCTTTCATTTCACGTCACCTTGCTCGCTTGGGGCCGTTTTCGCTGACGTTGCCAAGACATCGACGTCAACATGGTTGGCGTTGGCGATGGCGTGCTGGTCAATCCTTACAGCTGGTACAGTGTGGTGAACTTGTCCTGCAGGTAGCTGCAGTAGTAGCGGGCATCGAATGCCATACCGCACGCGCCCTTGATGAGCTCCGGCGCGTCCTTGGCGCGGCCCCACTGCCAAATGTGCTCGCCCAGCCAAGCGCGGACGGGTGTCAGGTCGCCGCTCGCACAGGCGCCGTTAAGGTCGACACCGTCGCGGCACATGGCCGGCACAAACATGGCATCGTAGGCGCTGCCCAGCGCATACGTGGGGAAGTAGCCAAACGAGCCGCCGCTCCAGTGCGTATCCTGCAGGCAGCCGCGCGTGTCGTCGGGAACAGGAATGCCCAGGTACTCGTCCATAAAGCGATTCCAAAGCGCGGGGATGTCCTTGGCCGTGGCCTCGCCGGCAAACAGCATGCGCTCAATCTCGTAGCGCACCATAATATGCAGCGGGTAGGTGAGCTCGTCGGCCTCGGTACGGATCAGCGACGGCTGAGCGATGTTCACGGCGTGGTAGAGCGTGTCCTCGTCCACGTTGCCGTAGACCTCGGGCGCGTGACGGCGCAGCACTTCGAGCAGCGGTCCCATAAAAGCGCGACTGCGGCCTACGGTGTTCTCGAAAAAGCGGCTCTGGCTCTCGTGAATGCCCATGGAGGTGCCGCCCTCCAGACACGTGCGCGCGTAAGCGGGGTTCACGCCCAGCTCGTACATGGCGTGGCCCGCCTCGTGGATGATGCTATAGACGTTGGAGATGCAGTCGTCCTCGTAGATGTGCGTCGCGATGCGCGCATCGCCCACCGAGAAGCCCTCGCTAAACGGGTGCTCGGTAAAGGCGAGCGTGGTGTCGTCCAGGTTAAGGCCGACGAGCTTCATCAGGTCGAAGCTCATGGCGCGCTGGGCGGCCTCGGGCACATGCGCGTGCAAAAAGTCGGTAGTAGGCTGCTGTCCGCGCTCGCCGATGGCGTGAACGAGCGGCACGACGGTGGCCTTGACCTCGTCACAAAACGCATCGAAGCTCTTGGCGGAAAGGCCGCGTTCGTACTGGTCGAGCCAAACATCGTATGGGTCGCGCTTGGGGTCCATGAGCTGGGCCTGATGCTTGAGCTGGGCGACGATTCTATCCACGTAGGGCTCAAAGCTCGCCCAGTCGTTGGCCGTCTTGGCCTTGTGCCACACGGCGTCGGCCTCGCAGGTGAGCCTGGTCCAGGCCTCGGCCTCCTCAGTAGGGATAACGCTGGCCTCGCGCTGGTCGCGGCCGAGCACACGGATCTCGTCGAGCAGCTGCGGGTCGTCGATCTTGCCGCCGGCGACGGTCTCGTGTGCCAGCGAGCCTACAAGCTCGACGGACTTTTTGCTGGTCAGGAGTTTGTGATGTTCGCCGGCAAGGGTGCCCATAGCATCGGCGCGGGCCGCAGCGCCGTTGGCGGGGGCAATCGTCGCGCCATCGAACTCGGCAATCTTGAGCAGGTACTCGCGGGTCCATAGTTTGCCTTCGAGCTTGCGGAGCTTCTTGATGCCCTTGCCCGCCTTGGCGTTCTTAGAGGCCTTGGCCACGGCGGCCTTGGCCTTCTTATCGAGTTTCTTTCCCATACCTATATCCTTGATCTCGCAGACCGGACGCCACGGGTGGGCGTGCGGCCAGTTTGCACAGCTACCTGCCTTGTACCCAGTGCGAACAAAACGGAACGCGGCGATATGCTCGCAGAATGTGTTATCCTATAGCCCAATGCGTTGACGGAGAGGGTTTTGCCCGCCGCGTCGCCGGCAAGAGAGGGAAGGTCATGGGCTGCAAGCCTTCCTGCGGTGGCAAGGGCCAAGCGTTCACTCCCGAGCAGCAACCTCAACGGGCGCGCGGCCAGCGGCGGCGAAGCCCCAGTAGGGAAGCCGTGAGCCTCGCGATAAGGGGCATAGAGTGGGCACGGCGGGCCAGACATCCGCCGGGTCAAACAAGGTGGTACCGCGGAATTCAACCGTCCTTGGGCAATGCACATGCCCGAGGACGGTTTTTTGTTACCGAACCGGGCCGCGTTTTTGCAACGCCAGACGGCGGCAGTCGTCCTGGCGAGCGGGGAACGCGAGAGACGAAAGGGAAGACATGAGTCTGATTGATGATCTGGTCAAACTCGAGGAAGAGGCCAAGGAGCTCGTCGCAGGCGCCGACGACGCCGCCAAGCTCGAGGCTGCGCGCGTTGAGCTGCTCGGCCGCAAGGGTCGTATTACCGGCCTGATGCGCATGATGGGCAAGCTCGCCCCCGAGGATCGCCCTGTGATGGGCAAGCGCGCCAACGAGATGCGCCAGCTGATCGAGGGCATGCTCGACGAGCGCACCACCGAGATGAAGGCCGCCGCCCTCAAGCACGCACTGGAGCACGAGGCCGTCGACATCACGCTGCCGGGCATTCGTCCGCAGATCGGCCACCAGCACCTGATCAAGCAGATCATCGAGGAGGCCGAGGATATCTTTAGCGGTATCGGCTACACCGTCGAGTCCGGTCCCATGGTCGACACCTCCTACTACAACTTCACCGCGCTCAACGCCCCCATGGATCACCCGAGCCGCTCGGCCCGCGACACCTTCTATGTGGTCGACAACAACCCCGGCAGCGTCGCGCACCCCGAGGCGCATGCCCACGGCGAGTCCGACGTGCTGCTGCGCACCCAGACCTCGGGCGTGCAGATTCACACCATGGAGTCGCAGAAGCCGCCCATCTACATGATCTGCCCGGGCACCGTCTACCGTCCCGACACGGCCGACGCCTGTCACCTGCCGCAGTTCAACCAGATCGAGGGCCTGGTCGTCGACGAGGGCATCACCTTTGGCGATCTTAAGGGCACGCTCGACTACTTTGTTAAGTGCATGTTTGGCGAGGACCGCAAGACGCGTTACCGCCCGCATTTCTTCCCCTTCACCGAGCCTTCCTGCGAGGTGGACGTGAGCTGCCACGTCTGCGGCGGCAAGGGCTGCAACTTCTGCAAGCACAGCGGCTGGATCGAGATCTTGGGCTGCGGCATGGTCGACCCCAACGTCCTGATCAACTGCGGCATCGATCCCGAGAAGTACACCGGCTTCGCCTTTGGCATTGGCGCCGAGCGCGTCGCGGCCCTGCGCTACGACCTGCCCGACCTCAGAACGCTCATGACAGGCGATATGCGTTTCCTGAATCAGTTTTAAGTTGACCTGTCCCGGCGGCTTCCCGAGCCACCGCACCTTGCCCCTCAAACCGTCGCTTGCGTACCCAAGTACGCGGCGCTCCTCTTTCGGGGCAATCTGCGGCATCTCGGAAACCCGTCTCCGTAGCTGGAGTTTTCCGTCTGTTTATTGCAGACGTTACAGATGAAAGGAGACCAGTTAGATGCGTGTTTCTTACGACTGGCTCAAGACCATGATCGATATTCCGGAGGATCCCAAGACCCTTTCGGACGAATATATCCGTACCGGCACCGAGGTCGAGGCGATCGACACCGTGGGCGAGTCCTTCGACCACGTGGTGACTGCCAAGGTGCTCACCAAGACCCCGCACCCCGATAGCGACCATATGTATGTGTGCTCGGTCGACGTGGGTGACAAGAACCTCGATGCCGACGGCAATCCCGCCCCGCTGCAGATCGTCTGCGGCGCGCAGAACTTTGAGGCCGGCGACCACATCGTCACGGCAATGATCGGCGCCGTGCTTCCCGGTGACGTCAAGATCAAGAAGAGCAAGCTTCGCGGCGTCGTGTCCATGGGCATGAACTGCTCCGCGCGCGAGCTCGGCCTGGGTGGCGACCACTCCGGCATCATGATCCTGCCCGAGGATACGCCCTGCGGCATGCCGTTTGCCGAGTACGTGGGCTCGAGTGATACCGTGCTCGACTGCGAGATCACGCCCAACCGCCCCGACTGCCTGTCCATGATCGGCATGGCCCGTGAGACCGGCGCCATTTTCGATCGCGATTTCCACGTTGAGCTGCCCGCCATCAAGGTGGAGACCGGCCGCGCGACCGACGACGAGCTTTCGGTCGAGATCGCCGACGGGGGCCTGTGCGACCGCTATGTCGCCCGCATCGTGCGCAACGTGAAGGTCGGCCCGTCGCCCGACTGGATGGTCAAGCGCCTTAACGCCCTGGGCGTGCGCCCGCACAACAACATCGTCGACATCACCAACTATGTGATGATGCTCACCGGTCAGCCGCTGCACGCTTTTGACCTGGACACCTTTGCCGAGCGCGAGGGCAGGCGCCGCGTGGTGGTTCGCGCCGCCCAGCAGGACGAGAAATTTACGACCCTCGACGGCGAGGAGCGCACGCTCGACGCCGGCATGGGCCTCATTACCGACGGCGAGCGCCCCGTGGCGCTGGCCGGCGTTATGGGCGGCATGGATTCCGAGATCGAGGACGACACCGTCGACGTGATGGTCGAGAGCGCCTGCTTCGACGCCGGCCGTACCTCGCACACCAGCCGCGACCTGTCGTTGATCTCCGACGCCTCCATCCGCTTTGAGCGCCAGGTCGATGAAACCGGCTGCGTGGATGTGGCCAATGTTGCCTGCGCGCTCATCGAGGAGATCGCCGGCGGCGAGGTCGCTCCCGGCTACGTAGATGTGTTCCCCGCGCCCAAGACCATCGACAGCATTAAGCTGCGTTTGGCCCGCGTGCACGCCATCTGCGGCGCCGACATCGAGCCCGATTTTATCGAGCGCTCGCTCACCCGCCTGGGCTGCACCGTCGAGCGCGACGGCGAGGACTTTATGGTTACCCCGCCGAGTTTCCGCCCCGACCTGCCGCGCGAGATCGATCTGATCGAGGAGGTCCTGCGCCTGTGGGGCATGGGCCGCGTGACGGCGACCATCCCGGCTGCCAAGAACCACATCGGTGGCCTGACCCGCGAGCAGAAGCTTACCCGCAAGGTCGGCGAGATCCTGCGCGCCTGCGGCCTCAACGAGACCACGACCTTTGGCTTTGCCGCGCCGGGCGACCTGGAGAAGATCGGCATGTCCACCGAGGGCCGCGGCTGCCCCGTGGTACTTATGAACCCGCTGGTGGCCGAGCAGACCGAGATGCGCCGCTCGCTGCTGCCGGGCCTGCTGCAGTCTGTGGCGTATAACGAGGCCCATGGCACGCCCAACGTGCACCTGTACGAGGTCGGCAGCCTGTTCCACGGCCGCGAGAACGCCAGCCTGCCCAAGGAGACCAAGTCCGTGGCGGGCGTGCTCTCGGGCCAGTGGAGCGAGCAGTCTTGGAACATGAAGTACCGCAAGCTGCGTTTCTTCTTTGGCAAGGGCATTGTCGAGGAGCTGCTCGCCCAGCTGCGCATCGAGAAGGTTCGCTTCCGTCCCGTCGAGGGCGAGGGCTATGCCTTCTTGCAGCCGGGCCGTGCCGCCGAGGTTCTGTCTGGCGGCACCGTGCTGGGCTGGGTCGGCGAGATCCACCCCGAGGCGCGCGAGGCTATGGGCATCGACGAGATCGTCGTTGCCTTTGAGCTCGACCTGGACAAGCTGATCAAGGGCGCCCGCAACCAGGAGAACTACCGCGAGTTCTCGCAGTACCCGGCTGTTGAGCACGATCTTGCTATCGTGGTCGACAACTCCGTGACTTGCGAGGATCTTGAGCGCCGCATTACCAGCGCCGGCGGCAAGCTGCTCGAGGGTGTGCGTCTGTTCGACGTCTACCGCGATCCGGTCCGCGTGGGCGTGGGCAAGAAGTCCATGGCCTTTGCGCTTACGTATCGCTCCGACGACCACACGCTTACCAGCGAAGAGGTCGAAAAAGCGCACCAGAAGATCGTCACCAAGGTGTGCAAGGGCGTAAACGGCGAGGTCCGCGGCTAGGTCCTGCACTGGGGTATGGTTCAGCGGTGGCTGCTGCCGAGCCTTACGTGACTGCTATCCTCGGTATAAGGCACTGCTGAGCCTGCATATATGACACGCGCATTGCATAACGGCGTGCTGCTTTGTCGGCAGTGCGCCGTTTTGCTATGATAGCCCGTGGCGTGTTACGAATCTGACAATACGTAACACTGGCAAGGTGATTTAAGCGGCGTTGTAATTCTGTGCGCCGATAACCGGGAGGCGTACATGCACATTCCAGATAATTATCTGTCCCCGCAGACCGATGTCGTCATGGCAGTGGCGATGGTGCCCGTTTGGGTTCACTGCATCAAAAAGGTGCGCGCCACGCTCGACCGCGAGCACATGGCGTTCCTGGGCATCTGCGCCGCATTCTCTTTCTTGCTCATGATGTTCAACGTGCCGCTGCCCGGCGGTACCACGGGTCACGCCGTCGGCGGCGCGCTCATCGCGCTGCTGCTGGGCCCGGAGGCCGCGGCCATCGCGGTTTCGGTCGCGCTGGCGCTGCAGGCGCTGCTGTTTGGCGACGGCGGCATCCTGTCCTTTGGCGCCAACTGCTTTAACATGGCCTTCGTGCTGCCGTTTGCCGCCGCTATCGTGTTCCGTGCGCTCAACAGCCGTTTGCACGACAAGAGCTGGGGCACCTCGGTTTCGGCCGTCGTAAGCGGTTGGGTCGGCCTGTGCCTGGCGGCCCTGTGCACGGCGATCGAGTTTGGTATTCAGCCGATGTTCTTTACCAACGCTTCGGGCGCGCCGCTGTACTGCCCCTTCCCGCTCTCTATTGCCATTCCGGCCATGATGATCCCGCACATGTTGGTAGCCGGCGTGGTCGAGGGCGTGGCGACGGCCGCCATCTACGGTTTCATTAAGAAGACGGCGCCGAGCGTTATCGTCGGGCCCGAGGCCGCCGATGGCCAGCTTGCTGCCGAGGGCGCTACTGCCAAGAAGACCTCGCTGGTCCCCACGCTCATCCTGGTCGCCGTGCTTGTCGTGGCCACGCCGCTCGGCTTGCTGGCCACCGGTGACGCCTGGGGCGAGTGGGACGCTGAGGGCGCCGCGACCGCCGTTCAGGAGGCTGGTGACGACAGTCTGCAGACTTCGGTCGGTCTCGATACCCCGACCTTTGCCGATACCCTGCCCACAGGCGATTATCTGCAGGCCTATTCCGAGGAGCAGGGCCTTGGCTTTGCCGGCCAGGCCGCGATGTATATTCTTTCGGGCGTGATTGGCGTGGCGGTGCTCACCATCGCATTCCGTCTGGTCTCGCTAACGGTCAAGGAAAGCGGAGCCCATGGCGACGGTCGAGCTGCCTAGCTGGCTTGCGGCCGAGCAGCGTTATGAGCCCGCGGGGGCTCGGCATCGTGTGATGCAAAAGAATGTCCTGCACCTGGCGAGCCTGCTTGAGCGGGTTCGCCTAGGTGGCGGCGCACATAAGGGCGGGTCGATTATCGACCGCGCTCTTTCTTCCGTTTCGGCGCCAGTGCGTTTGGTGGGGATGTTCGTCTGCGTCCTGTGCGTATGCCTGACGCAGAGCCCGCTGTACTTGATGCTGATGACAGCGATCGCGTTGGTGCTCGTTGCGGTGCGCCCCGTACGCGGGCTGCGCGCGACCCTTGTGCCGGCGTTGGCTGCCGCGGGGTTTGCCGTGGTTTTGGCGCTGCCTGCCCTGCTGCTGGGTGCTTCTGCCACGGGCGCCATGCTCAAGATTGCGCTCAAGACCTTTGTTAATGTGTCATTGGTGTTGGGCGTTTCGTGGACGCTTACCTGGAGTCGCATGTCGGCGGCGCTTAAGATGCTGCACCTGCCCGACGAGGTTATCTTTACGTTTGATATGGCGCTCAAACACATCGAGGTGCTGGGTCGCACGGCGCACGACCTGTGCGAATCGGTCATGCTTCGCAGTGTGGGCCGCGCGCCTGCAGGATTTTCGCGTACCGATTCGATCGCGGGTATCATGGGCATGACCTTTATCAAGGCGATGGAATGCAGCCGCGCGATGGACGAGGCTATGCTTTGCCGCGGTTTTGCCGGCGCATATCCGGCGCCTGCACGGAACGGATTTGGCTGGCGCGACGCGGTCTATGCGGCCGTTGTGGTGCTGCTCGCCGTGTTGTGCGCGGTGCTGTAGCGCGGGCGGTCAAGCCGTCGATGTGAATAGGGAAGGGCGACGTTTTGGCAAACGATACAAATGGTGCGATGGGTGCGAGCGGTGCTGCCGGTGCCAAGGCCACGCCGCTCATCGAGTTTCGCGACGTGGTGTTTTCCTATGCGGGCCATACGGTGGTCGATAGCGTGTCGCTGCAGGTTAATCGCGGTGAGCTGGTTGCGCTGCTTGGACCCAACGGCTGCGGCAAGACGACGATCATGCGGCTTATCAACGGCCTTGAGCTTGCGGATGCGGGTACGTACCTGTTTGATGGACATGTGGTCGATGCGGCATATCTCAAGGATTCCGCGACGGCCCAGCGGTTCCATCAGCGCGTGGGCTTCGTGTTCCAAAACGCCGATGCACAGCTCTTTTGCGCCACGGTCGGCGAGGAGGTCGCGTTTGGCCCGGCTCAAATGGGGCTTTCGGCGGACGAGCTTGGGCGCCGCGTCCGTGATGCCATGGAGCTGTTTCAGGTTGCCGATCTGGTCGATGCCTCGCCCTATCAGCTTTCGGGTGGGCAAAAGAAGCGTGTGGCGCTGGCTGCCGTCGTGTCGATGAACCCCGATATTCTGGTGCTCGACGAGCCTACCAACGGACTTGACGAGGACTCTTGCGACATCGTGGTCAACTTTCTACTGGCTTATGTTGCTGCCGGTAAGACGGTCTTGATGAGCACGCATCATCAGGATTTAGTACGACGTCTTGGGGCCCGTGCGATTTATATCGATCGATATCACCACGTGGTCGAGGCTCCCGTGCCGTCATATGGAACCGAAAACGGTGCAGCAGAATAGTTGCCGCATAGTGGGGTTGCGGCCGCGCACGTGACTTGCTGCGAATGGTATAGTTATCCGGATTTTTACGGGGGTAGCTATGCCAAGTTGGAATATTCATATCGCTCAGACGGAACGACTTCTGGCGCGTGCCGGCGCGCTTGCCGATAACGTGCGCGACCGCAATGCCTTTTTGTTTGGCAGCGTGGTTCCGGACATTTTTGTGGGGTACATGGTTCCCGGTATTGCCGACCCCATCCCGTATCGCATCACGCACTTTGCCAAGCCCGAGCCCATTCCTAAGCCACGCGAGCATGAGTTTTGGGACACCTATGTGGCGCCGTTGCTTAAAGGTGCGCCGGCGGGTGCGCCGGCTGCAGCGACCTCGATTGTCGAAGAGCGTGAAAGGCTCAATCGGGTGCACTATCCGCAGCGCTACAAAGACGCCGAGCCGGTTGACGGCCCCGGCGCCGCCGAGTTTTCGCTCGCGCCCGATGACGTGGCGCAGTCGCTGCTCGATTTGACGCTGGGCGTTTGGTCGCATCTGGTGGCCGATACCGTGTGGAACACGCGCGTGAACCAATATCTCGAGGCGCGCGGCGGCAAGCCGTGCGAGGAGTTCCGCATTAAGAAGCAGGGAGACTTTGACTGGTTTGGCAAGACGCTCGGCATCGTTTCTATCCCGCGTGCGACCGATCGCCTCTATACCGCGGCGGCCCAGTTTGGTCAGTATTCGATTCCACAAGAGTATGTGCTCAAGACCATTGGCGTTATGCACGAGATTGTGCGCGAAAACCCCGGCGATCCGGATCATCCGCCGTACCGTCTGCTGACCGAAGGGTTCTTTGACGCAACGTTTACCGAGGTCGTCGAGCTAACTGAGGCGGGTTTTGCCGCCCGCGTTGCCGCTTCTGACGTCCCCGCAGTCCCTCTGATCGCTAGCTGCTAGCCGGCTGACTTAACGGTGAACAGTTCATTCCAATCGACCAACAGCTCCCCGCCGCAGGGCATCTTCGGTGGTGTGCTCGGCATCGGAAAGGTTCGCGACTGAACACAAATCGATGAAGCGGCATATGAAGTAGGTCTTAAAAAGGGCCCGGAAGGCGAAGCCTTCCGGGCCCTTTTTAATGCAAATGTGCTTGCAAGTGCGATTTAGCGCACCTGAGCGACGTAGGCGACGTTGGTCGAGGAGACCTTGTCCTCAAGCTGGACGCTCATACGGGGATCGCCGGCGGTAGCGACGGTCAAATCGCCGGTTTCGACGTAGCCGAGCTCCTTAGCGGTCTCGATCGCCTTGACGATCGTGCCGTTGACGGTGCCCTGGGTAATCTCGGCCTTGTGCGGGATAACGCCCCAGTACATGATCATCTGCTGGACGGCCCACTCGTGGCGGGAGAACGCGCAGATCGGCATGTTGGGACGGAAGTGCGAGATCAGGCGAGCGGTACGGCCGGTGGTCGTCGGCACGGTGATGCACTTGGCGCCAACGGTGGTGGCCATGTTCACAGCGGACATACCCACAACGTTGTTGACGACGCGGGTGCCGTGAGCATCGGTCGGAACCTCGAGCGGAGCGTGAGCCGGGAGGTACTTCTCGGTCTCGAGAGCGATGCTGGCCTGCATCTTGACGGCCTCGACCGGGTACTTACCGGCAGCGGACTCGCCGGACAGCATGACGGCGTCGGTACCGTCGTAAATGGCGTTAGCAACGTCGGCAACCTCGGCGCGCGTCGGGCGCGGGTTCTGCTGCATGGAGTCGAGCATCTGCGTAGCGGTGATAACGGGCTTGTAGGCCGCGTTGCACTTGGCGATGATCTCCTTCTGGATGTGCGGAACGAGCTCGGGCTTGATCTCGATGCCCAGGTCGCCACGGGCGACCATGATGCCGTCGGAAGCCTCGAGGATCTCATCGAAGTTCTCGACGCCCAGGGCGCACTCGATCTTCGGGAAGATCGTCACGTGCTCGCCGCCGTTCTCGCGGCAAAGCTCGCGGATGCCGCGGACAGACTCGCCGTCACGGATGAAGGAAGCGGCGATGTAGTCGATGTTCTCGGTCAGGCCAAAGAGGATGTCCTGACGATCGCGCTCGGTGATGGCGGGCAGCGAGATGTTGACGTTGGGCATGTTGACGCCCTTGCGCTCGCCGATCAGGCCGTCGTTCTTGACGACGCAGGTCATGTCCTGGCCGTCGACGGACTCGACCTCGAGGGCAACCAGGCCGTCATCGATCAGGATGAGGGAGCCCTTCTCGACCTCGGAGGGCAGAGCCAGGTAGTCGAGGGAGATGTGCTCAGCGGTGCCGTGGAAATCCTCGGACGTGGGCTGAGCGGTGACGACGATCTTGTCGCCGGTCTTGACGGCAACCTTCTTGCCATCGACCAAAAGGCCGGTGCGGACCTCGGGGCCCTTGGTGTCGAGCAGGATGCCGACGGGCATACCGAGCTCCTTGGAAATACGACGGACGCGCTCGATGCGACCGTGGTGCTCGTCGTAGGAGCCGTGCGAGA
Source organism: Collinsella sp. HCP3S3_E5 (assembly GCF_052067635.1). Taxonomy (NCBI): domain Bacteria; kingdom Bacillati; phylum Actinomycetota; class Coriobacteriia; order Coriobacteriales; family Coriobacteriaceae; genus Collinsella; species Collinsella sp. HCP3S3_E5. The sequence goes on from NZ_JBQHQF010000007.1 coordinate 65,416, forward strand.
AGTTAAAACGGGCGACGTTCATGCCCGCCTTGATCATCTCGCGGATGGTCTCGTCGCTATCGCAGGCGGGACCCATGGTGCATACAATCTTAGTGCGCTTGTACATTCAGACCTCCATCTGACATCGTCTTGCGCTGATAGATAAACCATAAGAAATATAACTGAGTTGATTATAACGAAATACCGACCGAATACCCCAAAAAATCGACCGTATGCCGAATTAGAAGTTCATTTTTTACGGAAAAAACGGTATATGAAAAAACTTTATCAACCGCTCTAACCGCTGCTATCTGGGCGATATTTTAGTTTGGCGACGCGCCTAAGAAAAAACGTTTTATCAGTATTGAGCATCACACGGTCCGCATCGTTGCATACGGACCATATTTCCAAATGGATTGTTTTGGCTAGACGCGTCGCTTTGGGGTACCATAGCTCCACTATCAACTGCCGCTCAGCACGGCAGCCTTGATGAGCCCTTGCCCTTCTCCTGGGAATTATGATCGGGCATCAATCTGCTGAGTGGCCCGAATCCCAGGAGGGGACTCTATATGCAAAAGGAATACCTGTCCGCCGCGGCGGAGGTGCTCAGCGACCAAGGTGTCGATGAGAACCTCGGCCTGAGCAACGACGAGGCGTCGTCGCGCCTCGCCAAGACAGGCCCTAACAAGCTTGAGGAAGCCGAGAAGACGCCGCTGTGGAAGCGTTTCTTTGAGCAGATGGCCGACCCCATGGTCATCATGTTGATCGTTGCCGCCGTTATCAGCGCGCTCACGGGCATGGTTAAGGGCGAGGCGGACTTTGCCGATGTTGCCATCATCATGTTCGTCGTTATCGTCAACTCGGTGCTGGGCGTGGTCCAGGAAGCCAAGAGCGAGGAGGCCCTCGAGGCCCTTCAGGAGATGAGCGCGGCGCAGTCCAAGGTTCTACGCGACGGCAAACTCGTGCACCTGCCGAGCGCCGAGCTCGTACCCGGCGACGTGATCATGCTCGAGGCGGGTGACTCCGTCCCGGCCGACTGCCGCGTGCTCGAGAGCGCCACGATGAAGATCGAAGAGGCCGCGCTCACCGGCGAGTCCGTGCCGGTCGAGAAGCACGCCAACGTGATCGAGCTTGCCGCGGGCACCGATGACGTGCCGCTCGGCGACCGCAAGAACATGTGCTACATGGGCTCCACCGTTGTGTACGGCCGTGGCCGCGCCGTCGTGGTCGGCACCGGCATGGATACCGAGATGGGCAAGATCGCCGGTGCCCTGGCCGAGGCCAAGGAAGAGCTCACGCCGCTGCAGGTGAAGCTCGCCGAGCTCAGCCGTATCCTCACCATTATGGTGATCGTCATCTGCGTCGTGATCTTTGGCGTCGACATCGTCCGCCACGGCGTGGGCAACGTCCTTACCGACCCGACTGCCCTGCTCGACACCTTTATGGTCGCCGTTTCGCTCGCCGTCGCTGCCATCCCCGAGGGCCTGGTCGCCGTCGTGACCATCGTGCTGTCGCTTGGCGTGACCAAGATGGCCAAGCGCCAGGCAATTATCCGCAAGCTCTCTGCCGTCGAGACTCTCGGCTGCACGCAGACCATCTGCTCCGACAAGACCGGTACCCTTACCCAAAACAAGATGACCGTCGTCAAGCACGAGCTCGCTGCGCCTAAGGAGAAGTTCCTGGCAGGTATGGCGCTGTGCTCCGATGCCCAGTGGGACGAGGAACTGGGTGAGGCCGTCGGCGAGCCGACCGAGTGCGCGCTCGTCAACGATGCCGGAAAGGCGGGCCTCACTGGTCTGACTGCCGAGCACCCGCGCGTGGGCGAGGCCCCGTTTGACTCGGGCCGCAAGATGATGTCCGTGGTCGTTGAGACCCTGGACGGCGAGTACGAGCAATACACCAAGGGCGCGCCCGACGTGGTGATCGGCCTGTGCACCCACATCTACGAGGGCGATAAGGTCGTCCCCCTGACCGAGGAGCGTCGTGCCGAGCTCGTGGCCGCCAACAAGGCCATGGCCGACGAGGCCCTGCGCGTGCTGGCGCTGGCAAGCCGCACCTACACCGAGGTCCCGAGCGACTGCAGCCCCGCCGCGCTCGAGCACGACCTGGTCTTCTGCGGCCTGTCCGGCATGATTGACCCGGTCCGCCCCGAGGTCGCCGACGCCATCCGCGAGGCCCACGATGCCGGTATCCGCACCGTCATGATCACGGGCGACCACATCGACACCGCCGTGGCCATTGCCAAGCAGCTGGGTATCGTCACCGATCGCAGCCATGCCATCACCGGTGCCGACCTCGATCGCATGAGCGACGAGGAACTCGACGCGCACATCGAGGACTACGGCGTGTACGCCCGCGTCCAGCCCGAGCACAAGACCCGTATCGTCGAGGCTTGGAAGTCGCGCGACCAGATCGTGGCCATGACGGGCGACGGCGTCAACGACGCCCCGTCCATCAAGCGTGCCGACATCGGCGTTGGCATGGGCATCACCGGTACCGACGTTACCAAGAACGTCGCCGACATGGTGCTTGCCGACGACAACTTCGCCACCATCATCGGTGCCTGCGAAGAGGGTCGCCGCATCTACGACAACATCCGCAAGGTCATCCAGTTCCTGCTTTCGGCCAACCTTGCCGAGGTGTTCTCGGTGTTTATCGCCACGCTCATCGGCTTTACCATCTTCCAGCCGGTGCAGCTGCTGTGGGTGAACCTGGTCACCGACTGCTTCCCCGCGCTCGCGCTGGGCATGGAGGATGCCGAGGGCGACATCATGAAGCGCAAGCCGCGCAACGCCAAGGACGGCGTCTTTGCCGGCAATATGGGTCTGGACTGCGTGGTCCAGGGCTTGATCATTGCCGCGCTGGTGCTGGCGAGCTTCTTTGTGGGCGTGTACTTTGACATGGGCTACATCCACATCTCCGATATGATCGCCGGCGTCGCCGACGAGGAAGGCGTGATGATGGCCTTCATCACGCTCAACATGGTCGAGATCTTCCACTGCTTTAACATGCGCAGCCGCCGCACGTCGCTGTTTAAGATGAAGAAGCAGAACAAGTGGCTGTGGGCCTCTGCCGCGCTGGCGCTGGTGCTGACGGTGATCGTAACCGTGCAGCCGACGCTTGCCGAGATGTTCTTTGGCCCCGTGACGCTTGAGCTCAAGGGCGTTATCGCCGCGCTGGGCCTCGCCTTCCTGATCATTCCGCTGATGGAGATCTACAAGGCGATCATGCGCGCGGTGGAGAAGGAGTAGGTCGAAAGGCCATCCTTCCCACCGGCCCGACCGCCTGCGGGGTTTCTTCTTCGCTGGTCCTCGCGCTTCGCGCTGCGGGATCGCTCAGAAGAAACCCCTCTCGGCGGTCGGGCCTTCGGATGGCCTCTCGGGACCATTGGCTGAGGGAAAGTGTGTGAGCTGGTCGGGCTTTGCCCGGCCAGCTCTTTTTGATTTAAAATACCTGCTCAGTTGTGATTTGTGGTGCTGGGAGGCGCTTGTGGGCAAGGCTAGGGCTAAGGCGAAGAAAAAGACGACGGGGGCGCGGGCCAAGCGTGATCGTCGTCGGAAGCTTGCGACCGAAGCCCCCGCGTCTGCCGAGGAGCTGCTGGCGAGCGTGCCGGGACTCGATGCGCTGCAGGATGTTCCGGCGTTTGGCGATCTGCCGGTCGCCGCGGCTCAGCAGGCGGCATTTGACGATTTTTGCGCCCAAGCCGAGGAGCCCGAGCAGATGCAACTGGGCGCCGTGGTACGCTTAGATCGCGGGTTTCCGCTGGTGGTGACGGCCGACGATACCTTTCGTGCCGAGCATGCCGTGGGGTTTGCCAAGTCGCGTGGCGAGGACGAGGTGCTGCTGCCGGCTGTGGGCGACCGCGTGGCGGTGCGTCGTGCACCCGGGCACGACATGGGCGTAATCGAATGCGTCCTGCCGCGACGCACGAGTTTTGAGCGTTGGCGTGGCCGCGCCCGCGGTGAGCGTCAGGTGCTTTGTTCCAACGTGGATAGCGTGCTGATCGTGCAGGCACTTGGCGCCGGCGAAGTGCTGCTCGACCGCGTGGCGCGCTCGCTGGTTTTGGCGCTCGACTGCGATGCTGAGCCGGTGGTGGTGCTTACCAAGGCCGACCGCTGCGAGGCCGCGGAACTCGAGCGCGATCTGGATCGCGTGCGCCGTCTGGTGGGCCCGGACGTGCGCGTTATCGTGACGTCCTCTGCCGAAGGCCGTGGTTTGGATGAGGTGCGCGCCTGTGTTCCGGCGGGAACGTGCGCCATGATCCTGGGTGAGTCGGGGGCCGGAAAGTCGACGCTGCTCAATGCGCTGCTGGGCCACGATGCGCTGGCTACCGGTGGTGTGCGCGAGCGCGACGACCAAGGCCGCCATACCACGGTCGCGCGCGTGATGGTGGCGCTGCCGGGCGACGCCGGCGTCATTGCCGACGCTCCGGGCCTGCGCAGTTTGCCGCTCGTTGGTCACGAGCGGGGCCTGGCGCGTGCCTTCCCCGAGATCGTCGAGGCGTCGCGTGCGTGTCGGTTTGGCGACTGCACGCATACCCACGAACCGGGCTGCGCCGTTCGCGAGGCCGCCGATGCCGGGCAGATCGATGGCCTGCGCCTGGAAACGTTCCAAAACTTGGCGTCATCCATGCGTGTGAGTGCCCAAATGCTCGATCCCGATGTCCATCTGTAATTGAATTTATCTATGACAGCCGTCTTCCAACTGTGCGGGAGGCGGCTTTTTTACTGGCGATGCGCCCTTAAATGAGCGTTTTGCCGACGCGCCGACCAAAACCTTGCCGCGGGCTTGACGGGTTGGTCAGCTCTTGGCTGGTAATTGGTTTGACACTTAAAACCAAGATGGTGATCGCGCTGTTTTGTTGCTTGGCCGCTCGGACAATAGTGGTACGGGCATCCCATCCGCCCAGTGCTGTCTTGAGAGGAGCTGCCGTGAACAAGAGCAAGCGCATCGCCATCAGTCTGGCAGCGGGCGTGCTCGCCGCGGCACTCTGCATGGTTTACGGGTCATCGGTTCGTTCGCGGGCTGAGCAGGCCCAGGCCGAAACCTTGGCCAAATACGGCGGCGATCGCGTCGAAGTTTGCGTTGCCGCACGTGATATCGATGTGGGTGAGACCCTCGACGAGACCAATGTCGTAACCCAAGAGTGGCTCGCGAGCCTGCTGCCGCGTGATGCGGCGACCGAGCTGCGCCAGGTGCGTGGCGACGTGACGACCTCGCGTATTCCCAAAAATGCCGTGGTCTGCGATGTCTACACCAAAGCCGAGAGCCATACGCTCGAGGTGCCCAAGGGCAAGGTTGCCGTTTCGGTGGCGGTCGATGCCGAGCATTCGGTGGGCGGAGCCGCAGGCGTGGGCAGCTACGTGGATGTGTACGTGCAAAAAGACGGCGTGACCGACCGGCTGTGCGGCGCGCATGTGATCGATACCAGCGACGAGGCCGGTGCCACGCGCGAAGGCAAGGTCGAGTGGGTGACGCTGGCGGCCGACCCCAAAGACGTCAAGGAATTGCTGGGAGCCTCGGGCAAGGGAACGGTCAGCTTGACGATTCCCGCCACGGCACGCGGCAAAAAGAGCGGAGGCGACGAGTGATGAAAGCGATCTGGCTTGCGTGCTGCGCGTGTGGCGATTACGGACTGCTGCAGCAGGAAGTCGAGGGCCGCGATGCGGGCGCGCAGGTGCTTCGCGTGGGCGACCTAGACGGGTTGGTGTCTATGGCTCGGGCGTTTCCTTCGCGCCGTGGCGCTGCCATTATCGCGGCATCCCTGTTTGATACTAAAGATGTGAGAGAGACCGTCGCGCGCCTGACTGCCGAAGGACGCGTGAGCCGCGTCGTCGTGTTGATAGAGGCGCTCGATCCGTCGGATATCGAGGGGCTGTTTCGCGCGGGGGCGACCGAGGTCATCGCTGCGCACAGCATATGCGGCAGCGGACATGTGGGCGAGGGAGCGGTTGATTCCGATTGGGGCGTGTCGCCTGAGCCCGATGTTTTTGTTGATAGGGAACCCGGGGCGCCTCGCGCTACAAGAGGCCCGCGTGTTGATGACTATGGGAAAGCGGAAGCCGAGCATGTTCGGCGCCCCCCGGGCCCCCTTGCATGTGGTGACGTCGGAGCGTCGGTGCCGTATGGCGAAGACCTCCTGGCCGTAGATATGGGATACGTGCACGGCGTGAGCCTGGCCGATGGACTCGATGAGGTCGAGGGCCTTGTCGCGGGTGATGGTCCGCACGTCGACGTGACAGCGGAATCCCCAGTTCCGCCCCTACAGTTTGAGCAGCCTGCCGTGCCGGCGTGGACGCAGCACTTGGGTGCGGCTGGCGAGACGGGGACGTTGCCGCCCACGTCGTCAGCTCCTGCACCGCTGGCAGACACTGCGTCGACGTCGCATCGAGCTCCGGTCATCTGCGCCGTCTCGGGATCGGGCGGCTGTGGCAAATCGACGATTGTCGCCACGATGGCGCATGCCGCTTCGTTGCTGGGTCTGCGAGCTGCCGTACTCGATTTGGACCTAATGTTTGGAAATCTCTATGACTTGCTGGGCGCCGATGCCCCGCATGACATGGCGACACTTATCGAGCCGTCGGTCGCGGGCGCACTTGCGGAGCCAGACGTGGTCGCTGCATCGATGCGCGTTGCCCCAGGCGTTACGCTTTGGGGGCCTGTCGCAGCGCCCGAGCGCGCCGAGCTCATGGCGCGTCCGGTAGAGCTGCTGCTCGACATCTTGCGTCGTGAGTCCGATGTGGTCCTTATCGATACCTCGGTCTTTTGGGGCGATGCCGTGGCGGCTGCGGTGGCGGCGTGCGACCGTTGCCTTGTCGTGGGTGATGCGGCAGTTTCTTCCGCGACGTCTGCAGCGCGCGTCATTGAGCTGGCGAGCCGTGTGGGCGTGCCGCGCACGCGCATGAGCGCCGTATTCAACCGATTTGGCGCGCGTGGGGCGGACGAGGATGTCGCCATGCGCTTTGAGATTGCCTGTGCGTTGAGCTCCAAGATTCGTATCGCCGATGGCGGGCAGGATCTCGCCGCGCTCATGGCGTTTGGGCGCGCTGACGAGGCAGTGGGGCAGACCAGCGCTTTTGCGACCAGCGTGCGCGAGGCCACGCGTGAGATGCTCGTGGAACTGGGGTGCGCCGTCGGCCCTTGGAGCGATATGGTCGCCGACCGTGCAACGCGCACCGAACGCCCGCGCATCCGCCTTCCCTGGTCGCGTGAGGGTGATTGCCGATGAGCCTGCAAACGAGAATTAAAGCAGCCGGTGCGGCAGCGGCGACGGCACCTGTCGATGTGGGACGGCGCCGTGCGGTCAAGCGCCGCACCAAGCGGGCCGTGATGGACCGCGTGGGCTACGACGAGGTGGCACGCATCAGTGCCTACGTCGATCCGGTTCTTGCCCGCTCGGAATTGCGTCCCGCGGTGGAGGCGGCACTCAACGTGGAAGAACCGACCGACCTGGCGACGCCCGAGCGTGAGACCATCATCAACGAGATTTTGGATGACGTGGTGGGCTTGGGCCCGCTGCAGCCGCTCATCGAGGACGACACCGTCACCGAGATTATGGTCAACGGTTGCCGCTCGGCTTTCTTTGAGCGCGGCGGGGTCTTATACCCCATCGAGCATGCGTTTGAGGATGACGAGCAGATTCGCGTGCTCATCGACCGCATCATCTCGCCGCTGGGCAGGCGTATCGACGAGCGCAGTCCCATCGTCAACGCCCGTCTCAAGACAGGTTATCGCGTCAACGCGGTGATTCCGCCCGTGGCGATCGATGGGCCGATCCTCACTATCCGCAAGTTCTCGGATCGCATCTGTTCGTTGGACGAGCTTGTGGGCCTGGGGTCGCTGCCGCTTTGGTACGCGCAACTGCTTTCGTGTGCGGTGTCGCTGCGCCAAGATTTGGCGGTTGCGGGCGGTACGGGGTCGGGCAAGACTACGCTGCTCAACGCGCTATCGTGCGAGATATCTACCGCCGAGCGCATCGTGACGATCGAGGATTCCGCCGAGCTCAAGTTCGCGCATCACCCGCATGTGGTTCGCCTGGAGGCGCGCGAGGCTTCAATTGAGGGTGAGGGTGCGGTGACAATCCGCGACCTGGTGACCAACGCCCTGCGTATGCGTCCCGACCGTATTGTGGTGGGTGAGGTACGCGGTGCGGAATGTTGCGACATGCTGCAGGCCATGAACACGGGCCACGACGGGTCGCTCACCACGCTTCATGCGGGCACCGAGCAAGAGACCGTGGTGCGTTTGACGCTGCTTGCGCGCTATGGCATCGATCTGCCGAGCGAGCTTATCGAGGAACAAATCGCTATGGCGCTTGACGGCATCGTGATGTCCGAGCGCCATGCGGACGGCCGGCGTTTTGTGTCCTCCTATTCGGGGGTGCGACGCGGCGCGTCGGGTGGCGTGGAACTCGAGCGCTACGTGACCTTCGATGCCGCCGAGCGCACCTGGACCCTCAACCGCGAGCCGCCGTTTATCGCAGAGGGCTTGCGCTCGGGAACGCTTACGCAGGAGGAGGTGGACGAATGGAGGTCGTTGTGCCCCTCGTCGTAGGGGGCCTTGCCGGGTTTTCGGTCGCGACGGTATGCGGAGTGGAGCCTCATGTGCCGAGGGTGCCGCCGGCGGAGCTGGTGCGCCATATGTTTGAATCGGTGGCCGAGAAGCTGCCACGCGAGCTGGTGAAAAATGATCTTCTAAAAAAGATCGCCCGCTCCTGGGTATCGTTGGTTCCCCTGCGCCGCATCGGTCTTGTCGTTGAGGATGATGCTTCACGCTTAGCGTTCCTGTTGCTATCGAGTGGCGTCTGCTGCCTTGCGCTTGCCGTGGTGTCGCTATCGCCCATCGGCTTTGTTTTGGGGGCGGTTGCGCCCTTTGCCGCGGGTGTCGCACGCGACATCTTTGACCACCGACGCGAGCAGCGCGATGTGGAGGAAGCTATGCCCGAGGCCTTTACGGCACTTTCCATGTCGCTTGCCTCGGGACATTCGCTGGCCCAGGGCATGCGGTTTGTGGGCGCTCACGCGCAAGAGCCGGTGCATACCGAGTTTCTGCGGGTGGCGGCGGCGATCGACTGTGGCATTTCGGCTGCCGATGCGCTCGACGACCTGCTTGTCCGCATCGACGCCCCCGGGCTTTCGCTTGTCACGTTGGCGCTCAAGGTGTCGCAGCGGACCGGTGCCCCGCTTGCCGATCTGCTGTCCGAGGCGTCGAGCATGGTGGGGGAGCGTATCGAGCTCAAGCGCCGCCTGGATGTCAAAACGTCGCAGGCGCGCATGTCGGCGCATATGGTCGCGGCGATGCCGGCGGGTATGTGCGCGGTGCTGGCCCTGCTTTCGGCAGATTTTCGTCGCGGTCTTGTGACGCCTGCCGGTGCGGGCGCTGTGGTGCTGGGTCTTGCTCTCAACGCCGTTGCCCTGGTGGTTATCCGGCGCATTATGCGGGTGGAGCTATGAGCGCCCCGGTTGCAGTTGCGGCTTGCCTGTGCGCCCTGAGTGTATTTATCGCGACGGGTTTGGATCGGGCGGATGCACGCAAGATCGCAGGGGCCTGCAAGCGCGAGGCGGTGCTAGTCGTTGCTGCGGCCCATTCGGTGATCGATGCCGCTATTGCGTGGGTGAGGGGCGCACTTGGCGTGGACAACTCAGCGCAGGTTTCGCTCGGTGAGGTGTCCGAGATGATTGATGTGGTGCGCCTGGGGCTTTCCGCCGGCCTTTCGTTCGATGCGGCGCTCGAGATCTTTTGCGCCAATCGTCGATCGGCGCTGACTGTTCGGCTTGAACGGGCATGCATGGCGTGGCAGGTGGGCGTGGGAGCGCGCGAGGACGAGTTGTTGGCGGCCGCGCAGGACCTGGACGTGCGGGCGCTCGAGACCTTTGCCATTACGGTGGGTCAAGCGCTCGCCTTGGGTGCCCCGCTTGCCGAGACCCTTGCTGCCCAAAGTCGCGAGATCCGCGCCGCCCATCGTGCCGCGGTCGAGCGCGAGATTGAACGAGCGCCCGTCAAGCTGCTGATTCCCACCGGCACGCTCATCTTGCCGGCGCTGCTGTTATCCATATTGGGCCCGCTGCTGGGAGCAGGCGGGATGATGTAGGGAGGAATACATGAACAAAATGGCTGACGTTATGGGTAGGGTTTGGAGTCGGACGCTTTATCGTGCAATGCGTTCCTGTCAACGTGCCAAGGCTCTGGTGCAGGAGGAAAGCGCGCAGGGTACCACCGAGTACGCCATCTTGGTCGGCGTGCTCGTGGTAATCGCGATCATTGCCATCGTTGCATTTAAGGGCAACGTCGAAAAGCTATGGAACGCGATCAAAGACGGCATCAACAGCCTGTAGAAGGCGGGCATTCTGTTGGCGTGCTGCTGGTGCTCGCTTGCCTGATTGTGGCGATAGCGGCGACGCTCTGGGGGCTGAATGTCGTGCGACAGCAGCGTTCTGGGGCCGTCGCGGATGGGAGCTCGGGCGTGGTGGCGCCTCCCGATGACAAAGCGCGGGACACGGCCGACAGGGATGCCGCCGTCACGGCACAAACTTTTCTGCGCGCCCTCGACGAACGGGCGGATGCTGCGGCGGGTCCATCTGCGGACAACGCAGTCGCAGCCCGGCTGACATGGGCCGAGGAGCGACCGATGACCGAGGCTGCCGCGGACCTGTTGCGTGTCTATCGCGAGGTGCCCACAGCCCAGCTCGCTCTAAGCGGTTACCTCGACATCAAGGGCAACGTATGGGGCGCCATCGTGCGCGATGGGCGCGGCTGGGTCGACATGGTGACGGTTGCCGCGGATGCCGGCGACGCCTCGTGCCGCTTACGCGCGGTGCGCTTGGTTCCGCAAGCATCGGGGTCAAAGGAGGGATCGTGAAATGCTTGACGTCTTGCGCGAGGAGTCTGCCCAATCGACCGTTGAGTACGCCATCGTCACCATGGCGCTGCTTTCCATCGTGCTGGCGATTGCGGGGCTTTGGCGCGCCGGCACCGACGGACGCTTGGCGGCGTTGGCTGCACGGGCGGCGTCCCATGGCGTCGCCTCGACATCGGTTATCGACGCCGCCGCAGGCGCCAAAGACATCGCGCTCTATTGATATCGCGCGCGAGGATTGGGCGCAGTCCACGGTCGAGGCCGCTTTTTTGCTGCCGACGTTTTTGACGCTCATCCTGCTTGCGCTGCAGCCGGTGTGCCTGCTCTATACGCGTGCGGTCATGGAGTCTGCCGCCGCCGAGACGGCGCGGCTCATGACCACGACGACGGCGGAGGACGACGACCTCAAGGAGTTTGCCCGCCGCCGTCTCGCCGCGGTGCCCGATGTCTCGATCTTTCACGCCGGCGGACCGCTGTCGTGGGATATCGAGCTTGGCCGGGCGGGCGCAGGGGGCGTTTCGTCTGTATCTATCGCGGGTGATGTAAAGCCGCTGCCCGTGATCGGCGCGTTCGCGCAGGCCATGGGCAATGTGGGGAGAGGAGGAAATGTTGAGTTGAAAGTCGACGTTTCGTATCGATCGCGTCCCGGATGGCTGGAGGGAGACTATGATTCGTGGATTGCCGCGTGGGATTAGGCGTCGCCTGCTGCGAATGATGCGAGGGCTCGTGTGTCGTTGCCGGTCGAATGCCCGCCGCAAGCGGGGCGGCTTCATGGGCCGCTCCGGTATCGACTTGTTTATCGAGGACGGTGCCTACACTACGCTTTCTTCGGCGGTCGTCATACTTGTGGTGCTTACGCTGCTGTTTTCGTCGACGGCGGCGATATGGAGTATGTCGCGTGCCGGGGATACCCAGGTGGCGGCCGATAGCGGTGCTCTGGCGGGTGCCAACGTGATATCGTCCTACCATACAGCGGCCACGGTGGTGGATGCGAGCATTTTGAGCTTGGGCCTGGCGGGGTTTGCCACAATCGGCACCGGCTTGGTTGCCATGCTGGTGCCGGGTGGGAAAATAGCCGCAAGCGATATGGTCGATACCGGGATTGAGATTATTAAAACGCGCAATAGGTTTGCCAAAAGTGCGTCGGAGGGTTTGCAAAAAGTCGAAACGGCTCTGCCATATCTGGTTGCCGCGCGAGCTACGCAGGCTGTTTCGGCGCAGGATACCGATAACGTGACCTATACCGGCACAGCGCTCGCCGTGCCCAAGACATCCGAGTCGGACTTCGCTGCGCTCAAAGGGTCAGAGATCTCGACCGATGCCGTCGAGAGCGCCTCAAAAGACCTTGACTATGCTGCCAAGGAACTGAAGAAAGCGTCCGAGAAAACGTCAAAGGCCAAGGAACGCGCCTGGCTTGCCGACTGCGGCGGATCGGACAGAGGCGCAGTCGGAAGCTGTTCGTGCATGTGGGAACGCGCGAGGAGCTTGGCGAAGCTTTCGGATATTGAGAATCCGCACTATGCCTCGAGTGTCACATGGGAGCCGCAAGTGGCGCTCGATCGCGCGAAGGCCTATTACCGCTCGCGCCTTGCAAACGAGGCACCTCAGGGCTCAAGCGTCGAGACGAAGGCGGAGTCGGCGGCGCGCAAGGCGTTTTACACCTATGCGAGTACAGAGGTCAATCGTGCATATGTAACCGAGGACGGAGATGAAGTCACTTCCCATATCCCGCTGTTGCCGCGCAACTCTGAAGAGGTGCGAGCGACGGAACTCTATACCGATGCGGCGTGGCCAATTAGTACCATCGATGACAAGACGTATCTGCATTACGGAACGAGTTGCCCCAACTATAAGAAGGGGTCGCCAGGCGGGTTAGCCTCGGTTGCTGATTATGACGGGCAGGACAGATGCAACAGATGCCATTTTGGCGTTTCGTCGCTCGGTGCCGTTGCAGCGCCTTCGACTTCTATCGAAAACGGCTTCGAATACCACTTTGACAAGTTCAAAGACGCCCTGGAAGACTACGTCGACTGCCGCAACAAAGAACTCGAACTTGAGCGTCAGACCGAGGACGAGGCCGATCGCGCGGGTAATGCGTTTGACCAGGCCATTAAAGCGCTTTCGGGCGAGCGTCCGCGTATCGCTCCGCCCGGTCGCAACGGCGTGGTTGCCTTTGCAGTCTCGGGCGATATGACCAGTCCCGGTAAGCTCAACTCTTCATTCAATAAGCCGGTTACGCTCGGCAGTCGCGGTGCAATCTCTGCCGCGGTTTTGGCTCCCGATAACGCGACGGCGCAAAACAACGTGCTCTCGCGGTTTTTCTCGACACTGGAAGAGCGCTCGGGCGGCGTTGCCGGCGTACTCGATGGCGTCATGGATGTTTGGGGACGCCTGCTTGTGGGATACGGAGACGTCCAAGGTTCGGCCGACGAACTTATGGACGAGATGATTAAAGACCTAGGAGGGGGCAGCGGCGCGTTGGGCTCCATTGCATCGTGGCTCGGCGATACCGTTTCGGCGTCCGTGGCGGCGCTGGGTTTGGAACCGTGCGACTTGCGCCTGCGAAAGCCGGTGCTGACCGATTCCGCTAACGTCATTAAGAGTCCGGGGTCTGACATTGCCGGTCTCTCTCAAGCGCAAGACAAACTGCGAAGTATTCCGTTGGGCGTGACCGATCCCAAGGCGCTTTGCGAGGCGTTGGAATATCAAGTCGAACGCACCATTAGCGGTACGGTGTTCATACTTGCGGAGATTCCTCTGCCCGGCGGTGGTTCCATCCCGCTTACCGTCGATGTCGCTACGCTGGCGGGCGCCTTGGGCGGTGGATCGTAATGGGCGTTGGTGCAGTCTTGTACGAGGAGCGCGCCCAGGCGACGGTCGAGATGGCCGTGGTCGCTCCCGTTTTGCTGGCGCTTGCGCTCATTGTGTACAACGTCATGGTCTTTGCTGGCGCCGTTGCGCGCTTCGATCGCGTGGTGCCCGATATCGTGCTGGCGCACGCTGTGGCGCCGGAAGGGGAGGGCGACAAGAGCTCTGTCGATGCCTCGGTGCGTGTCCAGTCCGAGATTCAGGCGGCTATGCAGGGCTATAATCTGCAGGTCGAGGTCTCGAGCGAGCAGAGTTCGGCGTCGTCTGACGACGGCTTGCTCTCTCTGTCCGGGACGTTTAGGACCTATGCCTGCGTCATGTACTATGAGCCGTGGCCTAGATTGCTCAGCATTGCCGGCGTTTCTCTGGGGACGCCGGCGAAGCTGTCGCACGAGCGCGCGGTTACGGTCGATCCGTGGCGACCGGGGGTGGTCATGTGAGCGCCGTCTTGTCTTATATCGCCTACGTGCGTGCGCTCAATAGGCTCGGTTGGTCGCCGGCAGAGTTTATGGTGGCAGAATCGTTTGGCGCACGCTTGCGCGGCATGCTGGGCCGCGTGCCGATTACGGCTGACGGACTGCCGCTCGTCATGGCGTTTCCGTGCTGCTCTTCGGTTCACACCTGTTTTATGGCTTATCCCATCGACATTGCCTTTATTGATTGCAGCGGCAATATCCTTGCACGCTACGAAAATGTCCGCCCCTGGCGCATGTGTTCCTGTCCCGGTGCTTGGGCGGTGCTGGAACGCCCTTCAATCTTTGTATCGCCCACTGTCTTGCAACGAGTGCAGGCTTGAAGGCCCTGAGCGAAAAACTTCTTGCGGCCGGTTGATGTCTCTGACGTGCTGCTTTACAGAACCGAGGCGGTGTCCAAAAACTTTTTTCAAATTCTCGGTTGACCGGAGCGCGTCCTTGGTTATACTAATCAAGCCTTGAAACAAGGCACACCTCAAATGGCTGGGTAGCTCAGTTGGTAGAGCAGAGGACTGAAAATCCTCGTGTCAGGGGTTCGATTCCCTTCCCCGCCACCTTGAATTGACTAGGACCTCTGCAAAGAGGTCCTTTTCTTTTATGTAGTCCCCACACGGAATCGAACCCCGCGAGGGCGCGGAGCTGAGGAAACGCGATAGCGTTTGCCAGCGTAGCTCGCAAGGCGCGCAAGCGCCGCAGCGGTCCGTCCGCGCAGCGCGCGGACGCGATTCCCTTCCCCGCCACCTTGAATTGACTAGGACCTCTGCGAAGGGGTCCTTTTCTTTTATGTGGACCCGCGGAAAACGCATCCCAGAATTTCAATCCTGAGCGGGATGCGCTTTCCGCTTTAGGGGCGCTTGGGAAAATGCGACCCGGAATGACGTGAAATTACGGGACATGCTTTCCGGTTGGACCTGCTGGCGGAAAATGCATTCCATTATTGAGCAAAAAAACGGGATGCGCCTTCCGGCGCCTGCCTTCGGCGTGCGTGCACATCTTGGCGTACCATCTCGGGTGTGCCCGCCCAGACATTACTCCTACTTTTGCGCCACTTTGCAGACCGTTCGATCGGCTGTCCGTGTGCGCGGGTATACTCAAAACGATACTTTTCCTATGCAATACGATGCGGGTTCGCCCTGCACGATTCGAAGGGGGCCGTGATGGAGAGGATACTCGGCGTTAATCTCTCTGGCTGGTTTATTCCCGAGCCTTGGGTGACCCCGTCGCTGTACGCGGCGACAGGTGCGTCCAATGCGGCGGAACTGCAAGAAGCCATGGGCACTGCTGCCTATAACGAGCGCATGCGTCGCCATTATGAGACATTCGTAAGCGAAGATGATTTTCGCCGTATGGCGCAGATTGGTCTCAATGCCGTGCGTTTGCCGGTGCCCTGGTATGCCTTTGGCTCGCAGGAGTCCGATGTGTCCTACATTTCGGTTATCGACTACATTGACCGTGCAATTGAGTGGGCTGCCAAGTACGACATTCGCGTGCTGCTCGATCTAGCGACTGTGCCCGGTGGCCAGGGCGATTCCAACGATTCGCCCACCACGCCGGAGGCTGTTGCCGAGTGGCATTCGTCCACCAACGGTCGTCACGTTGCGCTCGACGTGCTGGAGCGTTTGGCCGATCGCTACGGCGAAGCCGAAAGCCTTCTGGGCATTGAGCTGCTGGATGCACCTCGAATGAGTGTCCGCAAGAGTCTCTTTACCATGACGGATGGCATTCCGGCCCACTACCTGCGCAATTTCTATCGCGATGCCTACGAGCTCGTCCGTTCGTATATGCCCGAGGACAAGATCGTCGTCTTTTCGTCCTCAGGACATCCCAGCGAGTGGAAGCATTTTATGCGCGGCGCCAAGTACAAGAACGTCTACATGGACCTTCACCTGTACCATTACCGCGACGAGCATGCGCTCGACATCACGAGCCCCCGCGGGCTGACGACGGCGATTTCCCGCAACAAGCGCGAGCTTAAAGAAGCGATTTCGACAGGGTTCCCCGTGCTGGTGGGCGAATGGTCGGGCGCGGCGATCTTTGCTAACTCGTCGGTTACGCCCGAGGGCCGCAATGCCTACGAGCGCGTGTTTATCGCCAATCAGCTGGCTTCGTTTGCGCCGGCTGCCGGTTGGTTCTTCCAAACGTGGAAGACCGAGAAACGCATCGCAGCATGGGACGCCCGCGCGGCGCTCGGTACGCTCGAGCGCGGCATGATTGAATAGGTTGATATGACGCAAAACAGCGCCCATACGGGCAAACTCTATGTGGTCGGAACACCCATCGGCAACCTGGGCGACCTGTCTCCGCGCGTTGGCGAGGCGTTTGCCGCCGCCGATGCGATCTGCTGCGAGGACACGCGCGTGACCTCAAAGCTACTGATGCACCTGGGCATTTCCAAGCCGCTTGTCCGTTGTGACGAGAATGTGATCGCCAGCCGCGCCGCCGGCCTGGTTGACCGCCTGCTGGCGGGGGAGACCCTCGCTTTTGCCTCGGATGCCGGCATGCCGAGCGTGTCCGATCCCGGCCAGGCGCTGGTCGAGGCGGCGCGTGAGGCCGATGTGCCCGTCGAAGTTATTCCCGGGCCCTCTGCTTGCGTCACAGCGCTCGTTTCGTCCGGCATTCCCTGCGAGCATTTTTTCTTCGAGGGCTTTTTGGGCCGAAAGCACGGCGACCGCGTACGCCGTTTGCAGCGCCTTGCCGTGGTGCCCGGCGCGCTCATCTTCTACGAGTCTCCACATCGCATCGTGGCGACGCTCGAGGCCGTGGCAGAGGTCTTTCCCCAACGTGAGGTTGCCGTCTGCCGCGAACTCACCAAGCTGCACGAGGAGGTCTTGCGCGGGCCCGCCGCCCAGCTTGCCGAGAGGCTGCGTGCTCGCGGCGAAGTAAAGGGCGAGATTGCGCTGGTCATTGCGCCACCGAGTGAAGACGAGGAGACCGGCATCGTGCCGGTTGGCGCAGCGGCAGCGGATCCCGATGAGGCCCTGCGCGCGGATATCCGTGTCGCGCTCGAGGAGGGGGAGCCCGCCTCTGCGGTGGCCAAGCGCCTGTCTCAGAAGTATTCACGCCGCAAGCGCGATGTCTATGCCATGGTGCTCAATATGCAATAGATGGAGGATATCCAGCCCTTGCGTTAGAATCATCCCCTGTATGCAACGTTTTTCTGGAGGACAAACCCCATGGATCAAAGCAAGCCTTCGTTCTTTATCACGACGCCCATCTACTACGTCAATGCCGATCCGCATCTGGGCACAGCTTATTCCACCATCATCGCCGACGTCCAGGCTCGCTATCGCCGCTCCGCCGGCTATAACGTCAAGTTCCTGACCGGCATGGACGAGCATGGCGAGAAGGTCGCCGAGGCCGCAGCCAAGCATGGCATGACGCCGCAGGAGTGGACCGACAGCCAGGCTCCGCACTTTAAGGAGCTTTGGAGCAAACTCGAGATCTCCAACGACGACTTCATCCGCACCACCGAGCCGCGCCAGCATCATGCGGTGCAGTATCTGTGGGAGCGCATGAAGGAGTCTGGCTACCTGTATAAGGGCAGCTACGACGGTTGGTACTGTGTGCCCGACGAGACTTACTTTACCGACACGCAGGTCCAGAAGGGTGACGAGGAATACGGCAGCGTCGGCCAGCACCTGTGCCCCGACTGTCATCGTCCGCTCGAGCGCGTGCAGGAGGAGTCCTACTTCTTCAAGCTTTCCGCTTTCCAGGACAAGCTGCTCAAGCTCTATGACGAGCATCCCGATTTCGTCGAGCCTGCATTCCGCATGAACGAGGTGCGTAGCTTTGTCGAGGGCGGCCTCAACGACCTTTCCGTGAGCCGTACGAGCTTTGACTGGGGCATCCAGGTTCCGTTCGATGAGGGCCATGTGACCTATGTGTGGTTCGACGCGCTACTCAACTACATGACGGCTGTCGGCTACGGTGTCGACACCGACGAGGCCCGTGCCGAGCTGGCCTATCGCTGGCCTGCGCAGTTCCACATTGTGGGCAAGGACATCATTCGCTTCCACTGCGTCATTTGGCCCGCTATGCTCATGGCCATTGGCGAGGCTCTGCCCGAGCACGTCTTTGCCCACGGCTTCCTGACCGTGCGCAATGCCGAGACTGGCAAGGCCGAGAAGATGTCCAAGAGCCGTGGCAACGCCATTGCCCCGCAGGATGTTATCGACATGCTGGGCGTCGAGGGCTATCGCTACTACTTTATGACCGACGTGGTCCCCGGCACCGACGGAGCTATCAGCTTCGATCGCATGGAGCAGGTCTACAACGCCGATCTCGCTAACAGCTGGGGCAACCTCATCTCGCGTTCGCTCAACATGAGCGGCAAGTACTTTGACGGTTGCGCGCCCGCCAAGCCCGCATCGTTCGATGCGTTCGATAACCCGCTGGCAAAGATTGCCGATGGCCTGGCCGAGCGCTACATGGCCAAGATGGACGTGCTCGATTACGGTGGAGCCAAAGACGAGGTTATGGAGCTCATCCACGCCGCCAACCACTACATCGAGGACTCCGAGCCCTGGGCACTTGCCAAGGACGAGGCCAAGGCCGACGAGCTGGCGTTTGTGATCTACAACCTCCTCGAGGCCATCCGCATTGCCGCTCACCTGCTGATGCCGCTCATGCCCCAGACTTCTACCGAGGCCCTGCGCCGCCTGTCGTGCGAGGACGAGGCCGCGAGCGACGACCTCAAGGGCATTTGCGCTTGGGGTCTGCTTGCCGGTGGTCAGCCCGTCGAGAAGGGCGAGCCGCTGTTCCCGCGTCTGGGTTAAGACGCCGCGCGCCATATCGGCAATCTGCTGTTTAGGTGTAAGGGCATGGCCGCAACGGTCCATGCCCTTTTGTTTCAAGACGCCGCCACCATGCTAAGGAGGCAACTATGACAACTTCGCCTTTGGCAAACCCCACGGCAACAAGGGAGCTGCTGGAGGAGTTTGGCCTTGCGACCAAGCATCGCCTGGGCCAGAACTTCCTGATCGACAACCATGTGATCGAGCGTATTTGCGAGCTTTCCGAACTTGCGGGCGATGAGCGCGTGCTCGAGGTCGGTCCGGGCGTTGGAACGCTCACGCTTGCGCTGCTTCAGGAGGCGGCGTGCGTCACGTCGATTGAGGCCGATCCCGAGCTCGAGCCGGTGCTCGATGCCCATGCCGCCGACTATGCCAACTTCCGCTTTATCATGGGCGACGCGCTCAAGGTGTGCCCGGAGCAGATTGAGCAGGCCGCGGGCGGTGAGCCGACGGTATTTGTCGCGAACTTGCCCTATAACGTGGCAGCGACGATCATCCTGCAGTTCTTCCAGACGATGCCCGCGCTCAAGCGCGCCGTCGTCATGGTTCAAAAGGAGGTTGCCGATCGCATTGCCGCAACGCCGGGTAACAAGACCTACGGCGGCTATACGGCAAAGCTCGGCCTGTATGCGCAGGTGACGGGTCGCTTTGAGGTGCCGCCGCGCTGCTTTATTCCGGCGCCGCATGTGGATTCGGCCGTCGTGCGCATCGACCGTGTTGACGGCGTAGCGCCCGAGGGGCTTGATCGCGAGTTTGTGGCCCGCGTGATTGACGCTGCGTTTGCTCAGCGTCGCAAGACCATCCGCAATTCCATGAGCGCCAACGGCTTTGCCAAGGACGTGCTCGATGCCGCCTTTGAGGCTTGCGGCATCGCGCCCACCACGCGCGCCGAGACGCTTGGCGTTGCCGATTTTGTCTGTCTGGCTCAGGAGCTAATCCATGATGCCTAATGACGAGCGCGTGACGTTTACCAAGAAAAAGAAAACGGTTGCTTGCCCCGTGCCCTTGGCGCCGCTTGCCGATACGCATGCGCACTTGCTCTCGTTTTGGGGCAAGGAAGTACCCGAGACGCTTGTGCGCGCCAAAGCTGCAGGCGTCGACCTGTTGGTGACGATCTTTGATCCCATTGCCGACAAACGCAGCGTGACGGACTATAGCGACTGGCTGGTGCGCGAGATTTTGCCGATGCGGGATATTCCGCAGATAAAGTATCTCGCCGGTGTGCACCCCTATGGTGCGCCGGACTATACCGATGACATTCATGCACAGGTCGTTGCTGCGCTTGATGATCCCTTATGCGTCGGTATCGGCGAGATCGGTCTGGACTACCACATGGATTACGACGACGGCATCGCGCCGGCGCCCCACAGCATGCAGATTGATTGCATGGCACGTCAGCTCGAAGTTGCTGTGCGTCGTAACGTACCGGTGGAGTTGCATCTGCGCCACGAGGATGCGGATGGGGAGCGCTCCTCGCATGTGGATGCGTACAACGTGCTGCGCGAGGTGGGTGTGCCTCAGGCCGGTTGCGTGCTGCACTGCTTTGGCGAGGATCGCGCCACGATGGAGCGCTTTGTGGGTTTGGGCTGCTATATCGCCTATGGCGGCGCGGCCACCTTTAAGCGCAACAATGATGTGCGCGAGGCATTTGCGTCAACCCCGCTCGATCGAATTTTGTTCGAGACGGATTGCCCGTATATGGCTCCGGAGCCCATTCGCGGTCTTGAGTGCGAGCCTGCAATGATTTCCATCACGGCAAACGCGCTGGTCAACGACCGTGTCGATCGTACTGGAGAGAACGCCGAGGCAATTGCGCAAGCTGCGTGGGACAATGCCTGCAAACTTTTTCAAAAATAGTTCTTGCGTTCACGGTGGCGCTCCGTTATTCTAATTCCTGCACGCGGGCGTGGCGGAATTGGCAGACGCGTACGGTTCAGGTCCGTATGGGGGCAACCCCATGAAGGTTCAAGTCCTTTCGCCCGCACCATTGATTGAAAGAGCTCCCAGCAATGGGAGCTTTTTTGTTATGGGCCCATCGCAGGGACTTGAACCTGCGAAGGAGCGAGCGTCTAGAAAACGCGGAGCGTTTTTAGCGAGCTGGCGAGTCCGCCGGCAGGCGGGCGAAGCCGGTGCGGATCCGCGCAGCGGATACGCGGACGTCCTTTCGCCCGCACCATTGATTGAAAGAGCTCCCAGCAATGGGAGCTTTTTTGTTATGGGCCCATCGCAGGGACTTGAACCTGCGAAGGAGCGAGCGTCTAGAAAACGC
>NZ_JBQHQF010000008.1:0-86463 GCF_052067635.1 Collinsella sp. HCP3S3_E5
CGCCCGGTCCCGTTCCGAACCCGGAAGCTAAGCCCCATCGCGCCGAGAGTACTGCGGGGCCAGCCCGTGGGAGGCCAGGGCGCCGCTGACCGGTGGACGGCACCGAGCCGTGCGCTTGGACTGAGAAGGGGGAGGCCTCGCGGCCTCCCCCTTTTTTGCGTTTGGGCGTTGTAAACCTAAAGCCTCTACGGCTTAATTGTCTTTTCTATTTGAAGAAAATAAAACGAATGACCAGCGCGATTGCCGCGATGGCAATGATCAGGAGCGCGATTTGGAGCCGGTGCTGTTTGCGTCGTCTGCTAGACGATATAAATATCGATTTTCCTTGCTTCGGCGTCTCTAAATAGCGGGCAGAATGCGTTAGGGTCTGCTTAGGGCGAGGCTCTCTTCGTTGTTGCTTAGCGGGTTTTCGGGCCTGCTCCTGGTTGTATGCGCTGTTTTTGGATAAGGGGGCATCTTTGAGATACGCCGATTCGCTCGGTGCGACGCCCATGTGTTTGCGACCTGATTGAGATTCTTCAAGGGTTTGATAACGATTGCGAGTTACATATTCAGGCTCTGTATCGTCAATAGGCTCTTGGGAAATATGGGGACGATGGTAGCGTATGGTCTGCGGATAGGTTGATTTATCGTTCTGCATCTGATCATACGAATTGTCGGAGGCTTGATCGTCCATGATGCCCTTAGGTTGTCATTAATATTGTGTATACGCTCATTGTAAGCCCCAGCTTTGTTTAGCTAGGGCACATTTGGTATTTAAGGCACGGTTCAAAGAACCTTGACCTCATTAAACCTTAGTCACATAGACTTAGATATGCTTATAGATAGAGACTCAAAAAACTTTATATCAATATGTATATATAAGAAATGGATGGGCATATATTAAAGCGTCAAAAGAAGTCCCTGCCACCTAGAAGATGGCTCGGCAGTCCCTTAAAGGAGTGGTAGTCATGGCAAGCATGGTTCCTTATCGTTCGGTTTTTGGTGTTCGTCCCTCTGCTAGCTCGTTGTTCGATCTGTTTGATGATATGACCGATCTGGCAAATAACTCGATCGCCTCCAAGGCGTTTCCCGTTGATGTTGAGGACAAGGGCGACGGTTACGAGGTCAAGGCTTATTTGACCGGCGTCGCGAAGGACGACATCGACGTTGAGCTTAATGAGGGTCGTCTTTCCATTAGCGTGAATGTTGAGGAGAGCGAAGAGAATAAGGACAAGAACTACCTGCAGAAGGAGTTTTGCTCTTACAGCGCGACGCGCGGTGTGTACCTGAAGGATGCTTCGAGCGAGGGCCTTTCTGCAAAGTATGCTGACGGCATCCTTACCGTTACGGTTCCTAAGATTGTCGAGAAGAAGAACGTTACGAAGATTTTCATCGACTAACGTTATCGGCCATTAACATCGGTGCCTGAGCTAAGGGGGCTGGGAAGCGATTCCCGGCCCCCTTTTCTATTTGAGACAGCCTACTGAATATTTGAGACAGCCTACTGAATGGTCATGGGCCGATATTGCCCGGCGGGACGTATTGTGAGTTTATGTGGCCCCTCAACGCGGGTGGCGGTGCTACCAAGCTCGTTGTCGAGTGTTGCCCCAAGTGAGCTTGCGTAGCTTTTGACGGTAAGGCTTGGGCGATTGTTGTCTTGGCTAATGTGCATCGCGATAAGCTGCTCGGTGCGATCGGTTACCAGCGCGCGTGCGGCATCGGCGGCCTGATCGTTGGAGAGATGCCCTTTTGCAGACAGGATGCGTTCCTGAAGAAAGCGAGGATAGTCTCCTTGACTCAGCATGGCTACATCGTGGTTGCTTTCGAGCGCAAGAATGCGACAGTCCCTGAGCGTATCGATGGCATGCTTAGACAACTCGCCGGTGTCGGTGGCAAAGCCAACCGAATCACCCTGGGTATCAAAACGGTAGCCGACAGGATTGACGACGTCGTGCGATGTCGAATACGTTTGAATGTGGACCCCGGCAATAGAGAGGGCGTCACCTGGGTCGAATTCCTCAACAGACAGATGTGCGAGGCTTTCCTTTGATGCGAGCGTGCCTCTGCTGGAAAAGACCGGTCCGTTCCAATGTTTACACCACACCTCAAGCCCCTTAATGTGGTCGCTGTGCTCATGGGTGACAACGAGGGCGGACACGTCGTCTGCCGAAAGGCCGAGCTCAGCCATGCGTTTGAGCGTTTCGCGGCGGGACAGTCCGTCATCGACCATAATGAGCCCCTGCGGGCCCTCGATGAGTGCGCAGTTGCCTTTAGAGCCGCTGCCGAGGATATGAAGGTGCAGGCGAGACATAAGATTCCAAAGGATACAATGAGTGCTGACGAATAGAGGAGGAAGCGAATGCCAACGGTATCACAGCATTACGGACACCATGCCGTACCCGGGGCAGTCGATGAGACCCGGACGAGGCAGCAGGCTGCTCCTGTGGTGCTCATGGTATCAGGCGGTGCGGACTCGACGGCACTGCTTCTTATGGCGTGCACATCAAAGCTGGATATCCAAGATGGACGCGGCGTTGCCCCCATTGCTCGCGAGCGCCTACATGTGCTTCATGTAAACCATCACCTGCGAGGCAAGGCATCCGACGGCGACGAGGCCTTTGTGCGCGAGCTCTGCGCACAATACGGCTTACCGCTGTGCGTGGAGCACGCCTATTTTGATGGGGAGTCGGGCAATATCGAGGCGGCTGCGCGCGAGGTGCGTTATGCCGCGGCGCGAAGGTATGTTCGTGAGCTTTGTGCCAAGATGGGGACGCCGAGAACGGCGGCGCGCATCTGTACTGCCCATACCTCTTCAGACCGCGCGGAAACATTTTTGATGAACGCCATTAAGGGGTCGGGCCCTGCTGGGCTCTCGAGCATTCCCCGCCGAAGGAATATTGTGGTACGCCCCTTGCTCGACCTAACTCATGGCGAGCTTGTGGGCTATCTGCAGGTGCATGGTCAGCCGTGGCGCGAGGACGAGACCAACGAAGATATCTCGTATCTGCGAAACTACGTTCGCCACCGGGTAATGCCAGTGCTGGCGCAGCGTAATGCGAGCGTGTGCAAGACGATTGGTGCCGCCTGTGAGATCTTGGGTGATGAGGATGCGTTTCTATCCCAGTTGTCGGCACAGGCGTTTCGAAGCTGCCTGCGCAAAGAGGCAGCGGGCGCGCTGGTGCTTGATGCCAGACGCCTTGCTGCGGCCGAGGTGGTAATCGCGCGGCGCATCGTGCGACTGGCGATTAAACGCATCGATCCGGACGCTCGCCCAGAGATGCGCCATGTGGAGCGAGTCCTCTCCTGTGTTGCCGAGGGTGCGGGTTCGGTTACGCTTCCGGCGGGGATTGACGCACGTGTTGAGTTTGGCATGCTGGCGTTTAAGGCGCCGGCGGCTCGTGAGGGCTTGGTTGCGGACTGGATTACCATACCCGGCCGTATGTCGTTGGGCGGGGGATGTATGCTGGTCACAGAAGCGATATCCGTTGAGCCGGGATGCGATATCGTGCGCCGCGCCCGTGAGTTTGCGGCTGCTGGGGAAGTGGCAGCTTTGGTGGACGCGGCTGCCCTGGGTTTTGCCAACAGCGATAGCGAGCGGATCTTGGCGGGCTCGCGCGGCGAGGTTCCTGCCGAGGGGCGATTGGCGCGCCTGTGGGTGGACGGTCCCGCACCGGGAGACGTGATGTGCCCGTTAGGCATGAGTGGCCGAAGCAAGAAGGTATCCGACTTGTTGTGCGAGGCTCGTATTCCCGTTTCCGAGCGCACCGGCGTGCCCATGGTAAGGACGGCACCGGGGGGTGTCGTGGTGTGGGTCGCCGGAGTTCGCGCGGACGAACGCTTTAAGTGCACGGCGGCGACGCGTGTGGCCTATCTGCTTCGCGTGGTTGACGCGGATTAGCCCCTCGCACCAGTTTTTCTGTGCGGCGTTGACGGTATTCCCGCGCTGATGGTGCACGGGCTGGAAAATATACCCCGTGCGCTGCTAGAATGTGTAGTTCGCGTCCATACGGCGGTGTGTGGGCGATTAAGCACAAGAAAGGGTTGTCATGGCTTCTCAACATCCGGATATCGAGAAGGTTCTGTTTACGCAGGAGGATATCGACGGTATCGTCTCTCGCCTGGGCGAGGAGATTACGCGCGACTACGCGGGTAAGGATCTGGTGCTGATTGCGGTCTTGCGCGGCGCCGTGGTCTTTATGGGCGACCTGATGCGCAAGATCGAGCTGCCGACCAATATCGATTTCATGGCCGTTTCGAGCTATGGCGACGGTGTGAAGTCCTCGGGCATCGTGCGTATCATCAAAGACCTTGATATCGATATCCGCGGTCGTGACGTGCTGATCGTTGAAGACATTCTGGACTCGGGCCTGACGCTCAAGTATCTGATGAAGAACCTTGAGAGCCGCAAGCCCGCTTCTCTGGAGGTCGCCGCCTTCCTGTGGAAGGACGTTGAGGATCGCATCTCGGCCATTACGCCCAAGTATGTTGGAACCCATTGCCCCGATGCCTTTGTGGTGGGCTACGGCCTCGACTATGCCGAGCGCTATCGCAACCTTCCGTATCTGGGCATTTTGAAACCGGAGGTTTATTCGTAAGATGCCCGACGACCGTAACGACTACAATTCCCAGACACCCCGGGACCCTAAGATTCCGGGGATGCCCGGAGGCAAGAAACCCACACGTACGGGCTGGCTGTATTTTCTTTTGGCTTGCGCACTTCTGGGCTACGCCTTCTTTAATATGGGCTCCGGCTTTGCCAGCTCCAGCAATACCGTTAAGCTCGCGACGAGCGAGATGGTGAGCGCTATCAAGCAGGATCGCGTCGAAGATCTGACCTATACGGTTCAGGACGGAAGCGTGACGGGTCATTACTGGAAGGCGAAAAAGGACAAGGGCGACACGAGTGAGCTCAAGAGCTTTTCCTCGACCTATGTCGGCTCCGATTCGCTTGCCGAGCTCATGGCGGAGCATCCCGACACTAAGTACATCGTCAACACCAACGACCCCGATTTTTGGGGCGACTTGGCGATGAGCGTACTGCCGACGATTGCCCTGATCGCCATCATGTTCTACTTTATGCGCCAGATGATGGGCGCCAATAATAGGAACATGCAGTTTGGCAAGACCAACGCCAAGACCAACGAGGCTACGCGTCCCAAGGTCAAGTTCGAAGACGTTGCCGGCGTGGACGAGGCTGTTGAGGAGCTCGAAGAGATTCGCGATTTCTTGAGCGATCCGGACCGTTATCGCAAGCTGGGTGCCAAGATCCCGCGCGGCGTTTTGCTGGTGGGCCCTCCGGGTACCGGTAAGACGTTACTGGCCAAGGCCGTTGCCGGAGAGGCCGGTGTCCCGTTCTTTAGCATCTCGGGCTCTGACTTTGTCGAGATGTTCGTGGGCGTCGGCGCCAGCCGCGTGCGCGACCTCTTTAAGGAGGCCAAGTCTCAGGCTCCGTCGATCATCTTCATTGACGAGATCGATGCCGTGGGACGTCAGCGCGGAGCCGGTCTGGGCGGCGGTCACGACGAGCGCGAGCAGACGCTCAACCAGCTGCTGGTCGAAATGGACGGTTTTGAGGAAAGCGAATCGGTCATCCTGATCGCCGCGACCAACCGCCCCGATATTCTGGATCCGGCATTGCTGCGCCCCGGTCGTTTTGACCGCCAGGTTACGGTCGACCGCCCGGATGTGAAGGGGCGCGAGCAGATCTTGCGCGTGCATGCCGAGAACAAGCCAATGGATGAGGACGTTAAGTTTGAGAAGCTCGCCCAGATGACCGTTGGCTTTACCGGTGCCGATCTGGCAAACCTGCTCAACGAGTCCGCACTGCTTGCCGCTCGCCGTCATCGCTCCGTGATCTCGATGGACGAGGTCGAAGAATCGATGGAGCGCGTGATTGCAGGACCGCAGCGCAAGGGGCGCGTGATGACCGAAGCCGAGCGCACCACGATTGCCTACCACGAGAGCGGTCATGCTCTGGTGGGTCACATCCTGGAGCACTCCGATCCGGTTCACAAGATTTCGATTGTCAGCCGCGGTCAGGCTCTGGGCTATACGCTGCAGCTTCCGCAGGAGGATCACTTCCTCAAGACCAAGAACGAGATGCTCGACGAGCTTGCCGTGTTCTTGGGCGGTCGCGTTGCCGAGGAGCTCATGTGCGATGACATTACATCGGGCGCGAGCAACGATCTGGAGCGCGCGACCAAGATGGCGCGCGAGATGGTTACGCGTTTGGGCATGAGCGAGGAGCTGGGCACGCAAGTGTTTGGCGAGGCACAGCATCAGGTGTTCCTTGGTCGCGATTATGCCGATCACCAGGATTACTCCGAGGAGACGGCGCGCCGCATCGATATCGAGGTTCAGCGCATCATGCGTGAGGCCCATCGCCGTGCTGTTGAGATTTTGGATGCCCGTCGCGATCAGCTCGATCTGATGGCGAAGGTGCTGCTTGAGCGCGAGACCGTCGAAGGCGACGCCGTGAACGCCCTGCTCGACAACGACTGGGATGCCTACCTTGAGCGCGAGGGCGACATTCTGGCAGCCAAGGAGGAGCGCAATGCCAAGGCGGCCGGCGTGCCGACCAAAAAGCGCGCGCCTCGTATGAGCGAGGAGGAGCTGGCGGCTGATGCCGCAGCTTTTGCGCAGGCGGCCATGCAGGAGGATGCCGAAGTCGCATCCGATAGCGCTGACGATGTCGAGGCTGCTGACACAAAAAAGGCCGATGGCGACACCGAGGCCGACGAGTAATCTTTGTCGTGAGAGCCTCCGCGGGGAAACCTGCGGAGGCTTTTTTGAGCGATATGGGGCCATCTGTTGATTGGGGACAGACTTAAATGAGCGTTTTCACGCATTTAAGTCTGTCCCCAATTAACATTGCTGCGGTACTTTGCTTGACTAAAGCGTACAATACCGCCTATGCGAAAGGGGAACAGATGATCAACGAAACCATGTTTGCTCGCGGCGCGGAAAGCTCTATCATCCGCGAGATCTTTAGCTATGGACTTGAACGCAAGGCACAGATCGGTGCGGAGAACGTATTCGATTTTTCGCTGGGCAACCCGAGTGTTCCGGCGCCCGCTGCCGTGGCGGAGTCCATCAAAAAGGCCTTGGAGCTGCCGAGCGACCAACTGCACGGATACACGCCCGCACCAGGCCTGCCGCAATGTCGTGTCGCTGTGGCCGAGTCGCTCAACCGTCGTTTTGGCACGAGCTATGAGGGTAAAGATGTCTTTATGACCGTGGGTGCGGCGGCTTCGCTCACCTGCACGCTCAACGCTGTTACCAATCCCGGTGACGAGGTCATTGTTATCGCCCCGTACTTTCCGGAGTATCGCGTGTGGATTGAGAAGGCCGGCTGTACGTGTGTCGAGGCACCCGCCGATGAAGACACGTTCCAGCTGAGCGTGGGCAACGTGCTCAAGGCGATTACTGATAAGACGGCGGCCGTCATTATCGACTCGCCCAACAACCCGACCGGTGCCGTATATACGCGCGACACGCTGACGCGACTGGCCAATGTTCTGCGCGAGGTCAATGCCAAGCGTGATCCCGAGAATCCGATTATGCTCATCTCGGATGAGCCGTACCGCGAGATCGTGTACGGTGCCGAGGTGCCCTGGGTACCCTCAATCTACGAGAACACCGTCGTGTGCTATTCGTATTCCAAGTCGCTGTCGCTGCCGGGTGAGCGTGTGGGTTGGATTTTGGTTCCCAACACCAATCCGCAGGCTGCTCGCCTTATGCCGGCTGTCGCCGGTGCCGCCCGTACACTGGGTTTTGTGTGCGCACCGGCGCTCTTCCAGCGCGTGATTATCGACTGCATCGATGAGCCGAGTGATGTCGAAGCCTATGCTCGCAACCGAACGGCGCTCACCGACGCATTGGCGGAGTACGGCTACACCTACGTTGAGCCGGACGGCGCTTTCTATCTGTGGGTGAAGGCGCTCGAGCCCGACGCAAACGCTTTTTGCGAGCGTGCAAAGAAGTACGAGTTGCTCGCGGTGCCTTCGGATAGCTTTGGCATGCCGGGTTGGTTCCGCTTGGGTTATTGCGTGAGTTACGAAACGATTATCAATTCGCTACCCGCTTGGAAACAGTTGGCGGACGAGTATCGTTAAAAGCAGAGCGCTCTGCCTACAATGTTTTACGTGAAACGGGGTTTGGTGTTAAACCGGACCCCGTTGTCATGGACGTTGTGTCTTTGGGATGGAGCGGTTTTACGACTATCGAAGGCTATGCGTACAATGAATATACGCGACGGCCATACCAGATAAGGAGACCTGATGCCCTACCTGCTTTCCTGTGACATTCATACCCATACGATGTTCTCTGCGCATGCATATTCGACCATTGAGGAGAATGTGTACTGGGCGGCAGAGCGTGGCCTGCAGGTGCTTGGATCTGCCGACCATCTGAGCTCTATGGTTACGGCTTGCCCCAATGACCTGCGCAGTTACCAGTTCTTTATCAACCAGGATATATGGCCGCGCATTTGGAGCGGCGTGTTGGTGCTGCGTGGCGCCGAGGCCGATATCGTTTCGCTGGACGGAAGTCTGTTTGGCGAGGACACTCCTGTCACGCTCGATATTGCCGGCGATTCGTACAGCCGTCAGCATTCGCTGTTCGATCGGGTTACGCGTAATTTGGATTATTTGGTTGCAAGCGTGCATAATCCGCAGTTCGCTGAAGGCGCGACGCTGGCCCAGACGACCGAGATGTATATCAATGCTCTGGAGCACCCCAAGGTGTTTATGCTGGGGCATACGGGTCGATCGGGCGTGCCGTTCGATATCGACGAGGTGTTGCTTGCTGCTAAGGCTAAGCACAAGATCATCGAGATCAACAATCACAGTCTTGAGCATGGCGCGGATGCCGAGCATTGGGACGTGTGCCGCAAGATTGCCGAGCGGTGCGCCGAGCTGGGCGTGGGAATTGGCGTCTCGACCGATGCGCACATTGGTATGGCAATTGGTAAGCTCGACCAAGCGCGCAAGATGCTCGACGAGATTCACTTTCCGCTGGATTTGATCGTGACGCGCGACCGCGAGACGCTACTGCGCGAGATGGCGGCAGCCGGCGTGTGTGACCTGCGCAAGAGGATGTAGCGGAGTTCATAAACCAAGTAAGGGGGCGGCCCAGACGGGTCGCCCCCTTCTTGTACCGGTGGATTAGCGGCGCTCGAGGACCGCTACAGTTTCGGTGTGGTCGGTATGGGGGAACATGTCGACGGGCGTGATCTTGAGCAGGCGATAACCACCGTCGAGGAGCTGGTGCAGGTCACGCCCTTGGGTCACAGGGTTGCAGCTGATATAGGTGATGCGGCGAGGTCTAAGCGCGCAGGCGGCTTCGAGGAACTCGGGGGTAGAGCCGGCACGCGGCGGATCGATGGAAAGGACGTCGATGCGCTCGTTGTTGTCGGCGGCATCTAGGATGTAGTCGGTGGCATCGTCGGCCATAAACCAGGCGCTGCGGGTAAGACCGTTGAGCTCGGCGTTGCGGCGTGCGTCGGCAATGCCCGCCGGGTTGCGCTCCACGCCAAGTAACATGATGCCGATGCCCTTGTTCTGAGCTTCTTTAGCTGCGCAAAGACCGATGGTGCCGCTGCCGCAGTAGGCATCCATGAGAACATCGCCCTGGTGCAGATCCATACCGTCGATAGCGAGCTGGTAGAGCAGCTCGGTCTGCTGCGGGTTGGTCTGGTAGAACGCGGTGGGGGAGATATCGAACTCGCAGCCGAGTAGCTGGTCGCGCATGCATTCAGCGCCATACACGATGTGGGTTTCCTCACCCAGGATGGCGTTGCCAGGGCGTCCGTTGATGTTTTGGGCGACGGTGACGATACGCGGATCGAGTGCGGCGATGGCCTCAAAGAATTCCTGCGCATGCGGCAGGTCGCGCTGGGCGGTAACGAGGGTGATCATGATCTGGTCGGTGCGCCAGCCGCAGCGAACGACGGCATAGCGAAGCAGGCCCAGATGCTTGTCCTCGTTAAAGGCGGGAATGTGCAGGCGCTCGGCCTCACGCGCAATGCCGTTAAGAATCTGACGGGCTCCCGGCGCCTCGACGGGGCATTCGGGAACAGCGACGATTCTGTGCGTGCCGCGCTCAAAAAAGCCGCAGCGGACAGCGCCCCCTTTGCCGGGGGCAAAGGGAGTGGCGGCCTTATGGCGAAAACCACGCGGCGCAGGATATTTGCCCGGGTCGCCCAGAGTAACGTCCATACCGCGAATGGGATCGACGGTTATGCCCTCACGCTCGCAAAGAGCAGCAAAAAGTTCATCCATAGCAGCCTGCTTGGTCGCCAGCTGCTTCTTATAAGGCCTGTTGAGCGCCGTGCATCCACCGCAAGCTTTCATGATGGAACAAGGCGACTTGGGATCAACGGCCTTATGAGCGGACCGGGACGACTCATTATGCGAGCGCTTGGAACGAGCTTGAGGTGCCTTACCCTCGCTCCGACGAGGGCTGGGACGCTTGGTCTTAGCCTTGCCCTTGGCCGACTTACCCTTCGTGTCCTGAGACGACTTGGATTTCTTGGAAGATTTTTTCTCCTCCGACCCCTCAGCCGCCTCGATCAAAGCACGACGAGCCTTACGCTCCGCACGAGATTCTGCCATCAATAACTCCACTAATTCATGAATTAAAGCTGCAAGTATTGTACCGTGCCAAGCCAGCAGACGATATGCAAGCGGTTTAATCGTGTCAGTGATAAGCCCAACGACGGTTGCCCGCCGCGTGAGGGGTGTGGGGGTTAAGTTTATCGCGAGTTCCGCACGAATAGGAGAGCACTTAATGTGCTCTCCGTCGTGAGCAGGACTGTAGAGCAGGAAACTTAACCCCACACCCCTCACGCGGCGGGCAAACTCGCCTTGTGCTCTATCACGCTAAAGTGTATGATTCTGAACGTTACATGACTCACTTTACTTAGCTAAAGTGCCATCAAGGGGGAATACCATGAATACCGATATGTCTCGTCGTCAGTTTGTTGGTCTAGCCGGCTCGCTCGCCACGGTGCTTGGCCTTGGTCTTGTCGGCTGCGGCGGTGGTGCCGACAAGGGTTCCACTGCCGGCTCTGCTGCGGCAAAGGACGCCAAGGGCGCTGTGGAGTCTAAGAAGCTCGTGGTGGGCTTTGACAAGTCCTATCCTCCGTATGGCTTTGTGGGCGACGATGGCGAGTACACCGGCTTTGATCTCGATTTGGCCAAGGCAGTTGCCGATAAGCAGGGCTGGGAGGTCAAGTACGAGGCCATCGACTGGGACGCCAAGGATACGCTGCTCAACTCGGGTGCCATCAACTGCATCTGGAACGGCTTTACCATGGAGGGCCGCGAGGATGACTACACGTTCTCCGAGCCGTACATGCTCAATGAGCAGGTGCTGGTGGTCAAGAAGGATGCGGGCATCAAGAGTTGGGACGACCTTGCCGGCAAGACCGTGATTACCCAGACCGATTCTGCCGCACAGGATGTGCTAGAGGGTGACCAGAAGGATCTGGCGGCGACGTTTGCCACGCTCGATACCATCGGCGAGTACAACACGGCTTTTATGCAGCTCGAGAGCGGCGCGGTCGATGCGGTGGCTTGCGACCTTTCGATCGCCCAGTATCAGCTTGCCGCCAAGCCCGATGCCTATACGCAACTTGACAAGCCGCTGTCCAGCGAGCACTACGCCGTTGGCTTTAAAAAGGGCGACACCAAGTCGGCCGACGCCGTGACCGAGTCGCTCAAGGCGCTCTATGAGGACGGTACAGTCAAGGACCTGTGCGACAAGTATGCGAGCTACGGTCTATCCTTCGACAACTGGGTTTTGAAATAGCCACAGCACCCAACCTTGCGGCTCCAACCCTCCTCGCGTACCAAAGTACGCTTCGTCGGGCTTGTCGCTCGCAATCTTGGGCACTGTGCCTATTTCAATTAACACCTGCTGTTCTGTTGCTGTGAAAGAGAGCTTGGGTTGTCTATTCAGGTCATGATGCAGATGCTTGGCCAGGGTTTCTTGGTCAGTTTGCAGTTGTTTGTGCTCACGCTGTTGGGCTCGATTCCCTTGGGAATTCCCGTGGCGTTTATGCGTATGAGCAGAATCGCGCCGCTGCGTTGGATTGCGCGCATCTACATTTCGGTCATGCGCGGTACGCCGCTCATGCTGCAGATGTTTGCCATCTACTTTGCTCCGTATTATGTCTTTGGTATTTCGCTCACGCCCGATTCCAAGTGGACAGCGTGCGTTGTGGCATTCATCATCAACTATGCCGGCTACTTTGCCGAGATCTATCGCTCGGGTTTGCAGTCTATCCCGCGTGGTCAATATGAGGCCGCCGAGGTGCTGGGTTACTCACGCCTGCAGACGTTTTTGTACATTGTGATGCCGCAGGTCGCCAAGCGCATTTTGCCGGCGATGGGCAACGAAATCATCACGCTGGTCAAGGACACGTCGCTGGCGTTTGCCATCGGCGTGGGGGAGATGTTCTCGACGGCCAAGGCACTGGTTGCCTCTCAAGTGAGCATGGTGCCGTTTGCGATTGCGGCACTGATCTACTGGGTTTTTAACTTTGTGGTCGAGATGCTGCTGGGCGCCGCCGAAAAGCGACTTGACTACTACCACGACTAGCCTGTTCCGTCGTGCTTTTCAACACATGGAGGTTCCCGTGTCCGGAACGGTAATGAATATAACGAGCGCGCGCAAGGCGTTTGGTGGCAATGAGGTGCTCAAGGATATCTCGCTCGAGGTAAAGCGCGGCGAGGTCGTGGCGATTATCGGACCTTCGGGCGGCGGTAAGTCAACGCTGTTGCGCTGCGCCACGCTGCTCGAGACGCTTGACGGCGGCTCGCTTTCGTTTGGTGATCTAGCCGTTGCGACGGATGCGGGATCGGGCACGGTGTATGCGAAAGGCGATGTGCCCAAGCAGGCGCGCTCGCGCTTTGGCCTGGTGTTTCAGAACTACAATTTGTTCCCGCACTATACCGTGATGAAAAACATTACCGACGCTCCGATCCGCGTGCTAAAGCGCCCGCGCGAGCAGGTCGAAGCACGCGCGCGTGAGTTGATCGCGCAGATGGGGCTTACGGGCAACGAGAACAAGGTGCCATGCGAGCTTTCGGGCGGTCAGCAGCAACGTGTGAGTATTGCGCGCGCCTTGGCGCTCGATCCAGAGATCTTGTTCTTCGATGAGCCGACCTCGGCACTCGATCCCGAGTTAACGGCCGAGGTGCTGCGCGTCATTAAAGACCTTGCCGCGCAGAATATGACGATGGTGATCGTGACCCATGCGATGCAGTTTGCGCGCGATGTTGCCGATCGCGTGGTCTTTATGGACGGCGGTCGCATTGTCGAGGAGGGTCCTGCCGAGCAGGTTATCGGCCATCCGCGCGAACGGCGCACGCGCGAGTTCCTGAGCCGTATCGAGGGCTAGGCTCAAGTAGACATTGAGGCGAAACCGCTGCAGGTCTTATGGCCTGCGGCGGTTTTTATTTGCGCCTATGGGGCTTAATAACCGCCTCAGGCGTTTGCCCTTCCTCTCGCCGCCCGTATTCATACGTGCGCCGAAAGGTGTGCATGGACAGTCGCCCGCGAGGGTAGGGTGGTGGCATAGGACATTTGGAGGGTGAGCCGGATCGGCTGCCGACCATGCTGCTCCCGGGACGGCATCGACCGCGAACTCTCCCCGTTGGCGTCGCGCATTGCGCGCGGCCCTGCAAGGAGGTCATCATGGGTGCTCCCAAGACCGGTAACGTAAGGAACGTGGTGCTCGTAGGCCAAGGTGGGGTGGGCAAGACTTCACTCGCCGAGGCCATGCTCCACCTTTCCGGCAAGACCGCCCGCCTGGGCGGCCACGACGGCACCAAGCCCACGCTCGACTATGACCCCGAAGAGGTCAAGCGTGCGTTTTCCATCTCGACGACCATTGCGCCGATCGACTGGAAGGGTGCGCGCATTAATGTGCTCGATGCCCCGTGCTACCCCGATTTTATCGGCGACGCCTTTGCCGCGATGAGCGTCTGCGAGACGGCTCTGTTTGTGGTCGACGCTGAGGCCGGCCCGCAGCCTACGACGGTTAAGCTCTGGTATGCCGCCGAGGACCTGCGTCTGGCGCGTGCGGTGTTCGTAAACCGCCTGTCGCGCTCCGAGGCCAGCTTTGCGACCACGATGGACCTGCTGCAGGAGCGCTTTGGCGCGCGCCTGGGCGCCGTGACCCTTCCCTGGGGCGAGGGCGAGGACTTTGACGGTATCATCGACCTGGTGCGCATGAAGGCGCGCCATTGCAACGGCGCCGAAGCCGTTGAGTCGGAGATTCCCGAGGAGTATCGTGCCCAGGCCGAGGAGGCCCATGACCATCTGTGCGAGCTGGTGTCCGAGGCTGACGACGAACTGATGATGAAGTACTTGGAAGGCGAGGAGACGCTGACGCAGGAGGAGCTTGAAGGCCTGCTGTCGAAGGCAATCGCCGAGCGCATCTTTGTGCCGGTCTTTGCGGGCGATTGCATTAAGGAGCAGGGCGTCAACTCGCTGATGGACGACATCGCCACGTACTTCCCGGCGCCGACGGACTACGGCGAGATGCCGCTCATCGACGGTGATTCGCTCAAGATCTCGAGCGACGATGACCGCCCGGTGGCGTTTGTGTTTAAGACCCTGGCCGATCCTCAGCAGGGTCGCATCAGCTTCATCAAGGTGCTGACGGGCACGCTTGAGCCGGGCCTTGAGCTGATCAACGCGCGCACACGCAAGAGCGATCGTCTGGCTCACCTGTATGTGATGTGCGGCCGCGACATGACTGAGGTTGGTCACGCCTATGCCGGCGATATCATCGTGGCGCCCAAGCTGGCGGCCGAGACGGGCGATACGCTCTCGATTACCGGCAAGGTCGAGGCTGCGGCGTTTAAGTTCCCCAACTCGCAGTACCGCATCGCCATCGAGGCCGAGAATCGCGGCGACGAAGAGAAGCTCTACACGTTTATCGAGAAGGCATGCAAGGCCGATCCGACCATGAGCATCGACCGCGACGAGGAGACCGGCCAGACCATCATTTCGGCGGTGGGCGAGGCGCAGGTTTCGGTCCTTCTCAATCGTCTTGAGGACCGTACCAAGGTCGCGGCCAAGAGCGTGCCGATTCGCATCCCGTATCGCGAGACCATTCGCCGCACGGCAACTGCCCAGGGCCGCCACAAGAAGCAGACCGGCGGCGCCGGCCAGTATGGTGACTGCTGGCTGCGCGTAGAGCCGCTCATTGGGCCCGACGGTACGAGCGACGGCTATGAGTTTGTGGACGAGGTCGTAGGCGGCCGCATTCCGCGCTCGCTGATCCCTGCCGTGGACAAGGGCGTTCAGGAGACCATGAAGGACGGCATCATTGCCGGCTACCCGCTTACGGGCATTCGCGTGGCTGTGTACGACGGCTCGTATCACAGCGTCGACTCCAACGAGATGGCGTTCCGCGCGGCGGCTCGCATCGGCCTGCGCAAGGCATGCGCCGATGCCGACCCGGTGGTGCTGGAGCCCATCGAGGAAATCACGGTGACTATTCCCGAGAGCTACGCCGGCGCCGTGATGGGCGACATCTCGGCCTCGCGCGGTCGCGTGACGGGTATGGAGACCGATGAGCGCGGAGACACCGTGGTCATCGCTCAGGCGCCTCTCGCCGAGCTGACGGATTACTCGACGCGTCTGCGCTCCATCACGCGCGGCACGGGCGACTTTACCATGAAGCCTGCGGGCTATGAGCAGGTGCCTTATGACGTTCAGGCCAAGCTGGTCGAGCGCTATGAGGAGGGCCGTGCCAAGTAGCGTTGGGCGTTGTCTGTAACATACATGCCGATGCAAGGGCCGCTCTGGGCAATCCAGGCGGCCCTTTTTGATCCCTGGCTGGGGGATGGAGGAAAACGGTTCATTTTAAGTTTTGGGGCAGCTTGGCCGCCCCTAGTCTCCCGAGGCCTGATTGCGGCCGGTAGCGTAGTCGATCTGCACATGCGGCTGCAGGTTGTAGCAGTACACGTGGAAGCACAGGGTCTTGCCGTGGTCCTCGACCGATTGCGCCTCAAGACGCACGCCACGGCAGACGAGTTCCTCTTCGTTGTACATGGGCGTGACGCGGTAGAGCACATGGTTGCCCGTATCGCGGATGTAGCCGAGAATCTGCTCCTCAAATGGCAGCATGCCCGTTTCGTTGAGATAACGCGTGCCGGTGAGGAGATTCTTGCGGTTGGCGTTTTCGCCGCAGAGCGACCAGGCGATGAGGTGACAGCGGTTGTAGAGGCTCTGGCCCGGAATAAAGTCGTAGCGTTGCTGGCGCCATCCAGCGGGATGGATACGCGAGATATCGCCGCGCTCGCCTTGACCGAGCGATTCGGGGCCCACGCAAGCGAGCGCTTTGCGGGTGCGGCCCAGGCTGTCGAGCTTGGAGAACTTCTTAAAGCAGCCCTCTTCGGCGGCGTGCTCGTATTCATCGAGCGTGAATGATGGTGTGCCCAACGGGTGCGTGCTGTCGGCTCGCAGGGCAACATAGGGGTTACCCGCGTAGTCAGGAATGCTGCTGAGGTATACGCCGCGGGCGCGGTCGAGATTGGGGTTTTCGACCTCGTCGATGGGGGTGGCGGCGCTGTCCGCGGAAGCGTCATCACCGGTGTCGGGTGCGACGGAATGTGGCTTGTCGCCAGAGTTCGGGCTGTTTTGGGAGTCTGTGGAGTTTGCCGTTCCCGATTCGAGTCGGGCAACCAGGTCTGCCTCGTCGTCGGTGCGGCTGGGACTCTCGTCTTGCTTCTCGGCCAGAGCCGCCGCCTGTTCATCACTTTGCGGCGAGAGCAGTCTGGGCGCCCCGTCGAGCGATCCCGTAAACAGCGCAAATCCCAGCACCACAGCGGTGCCGATAGAAAGTGCTTGCTTGTAGGCGGACTTGCGCGACATGGTGACTCCTGGACGGACGGTTGGGAGTCTACCAGTCTAGCAGGAGCCGCCGAGGGCCGTTCTATCGAACAAATACTTAAGATTTGGGACAAACGCTACGGATTCATTTGTCCCGCGGTCTAGATCGAGGTAGAACCGAGCCAATTGAGTTTGCATTCGAGAATACGCTGCTCACCGGGCGTGCTGCTGCCATCGAGTAGCGCGAGGAGCATCTCGGCCGCCTCTCTGCCTTCCTGGTCGACGGGCTCGATGATGGTGGAGACGGTCGGCGTGGTGAGGTTGGTCCAGTCTTCGCAGTTGAGTCCCAAAAGGCCGATTTGCTGCGGAAGCAGATGGGCCATGGGCTGGAGGGCCTTGTAGACACGGGGAAGTGCCCACTGATTTTGCACGAAGATAAGGGTTCGCTTGGCGGGGTTGAGCTTGTATTTAAAGTACTCGGTAAGCTCACTGACCGACGGCTTGTTGTGGTCGATGGAAATCGCTTTGTAGAGCTGTCCGTTCGCTGCCAGCGCCTCGGCATACCCCTGAAAACGCTCCATGCGGGTGCGCATTTCGGTCATGTTGGCGGCAATGGAAAAGAAATCTTCGTAACCGGCGTCGAGGAGTACCTGCGTGGCGTTGTACACACCGTCGTAAAGGTTGGTCTTGATCCAGCTGGTACCTGGGCTATAGATGGCCGCATCGAAAAAGACGACCGGCTTGCCGGCGCGTCTAATGCGGTCGTGCACGGCTTTGAAGTTTGCCGTGGGCTGGATGATAAAGCCATCGACGCCCAGCGAGAGCATTTTGTCGACATACATGAGCTCGGTCTCGGGGTTAAAGTTGCTCGTGCAAACAACCGTCTGGTAGCCCGCGGGGAGCATGACCTGCTCCATGCCGTTGAGGACGAGGCCCGCCCATTTGTTGGTGTTATCCAAGATGATGATGGCGATGACGCGGGTCTGTTTGCCGGTGAGTGTTTGCGCCTGGGCGTTGGGGACGTATCCCAGCTCCTTTATAACGCGCGCGATCTTTGCCTGCGTTTTGTCGCTGAGCTTGTCTCGTTTGTCGTTGAGGTAATACGAGACGCTGGCTGTTGAAGTTCCCGCCTCGCGGGCGACGTCTGCGATCGTAACGCGCTGTTTGGTCACAGCGACTCCTTCCGACAAATTGCGTTGTTTGGCGCGGTGGTTCACGTTCGGGTTGCGGGCACACGATTCTGCCTGTCCTTTCACCCTTTCATGAGTATGCAACAATACCGTATCCGTGGGGTCCGAAATTCGTGGCGGTTATGCAAGCCTGCCGTCTACCGAGAAATCTAAATACTTCTTGACTTTTAAAAAAGAGATCAAAAACGCAGGATTCATTTTTGGTTAAACGCATAACTAAATTGCATAACCAACGCTCTGACCTGCGCGTTTACCGAAATAAGCTGGTATTAAGAAAAATGAGCACCTATATTGGTCTTGTCGAAAAGACAGCAAGTCCAAACGGCAGGGGATGCTCCGGAGGCCTCCGCAAACGGTGTCTTGCGCACGCAACTCTATGAAAAGAGGGAAGCAATGAAGATCGTAGGCGTTGCCGCCTGTACCGTGGGTATCGCCCACACGTATATGGCCCAGAAGGCGATTCAGGATGAATGCGCCGCCCGTGGCATCGAGTGCAAGGTCGAGGCTCAGGGTGGCCTGGGTATCGAGAATGAGCTCACGCAGGAAGACGTGGACTCCGCCGACCTGGTCCTGGAGTCCGTCGACGTGGGTGTCGAGAACGAGGACCGTTTTGAGCAGAAGATGGCCGAGGGCAAGTTCCTCAAGGTCGGTACTTCCGATGTGATTGCCGATCCGGTCAAGATCATCGACCAGGCTGTTGAGATTATCAAGGCGACGGGTGGCGCCGTTGACGCGCCCAAGGCCGAGGCCAAGGCAGAGAAGAAGGCCGTCTCCGCTGCCCCGCAGGCCCCGACACCGGCGTCCAAGCAGTCTATCTTTGCCGATCCTGGCAAGACGCTGCTCAATGCATTCAATACCGGCGTTTCCTATTTTATCCCCATTGTCGTTATCGGTGGCGTGTTCCTCGCCTTCTCGTTGGCATCCGGTACCGCCGGTGCTAACGGCATGGAGGTCACCAACCCGTTGATGGTGAGCCTTAACACCATCGGTATGGCCGGCATCTCTATGATGATTCCGGTGCTTGCGGCATACATCGCTTACTCGATGGCCGGCAAGCCCGCGCTTGCCCCCGGTTTTGTCCTGGGCTACTTGGTCAACAACGCCGTCGTCACCCCGAGCGGCAACAGCGTTTCGACCGGCTTCTTGGGCGCCATGATCATGGCTGTCATCTGCGGTTACTTTGTCCGCTGGATGAAGACCTGGAAGGTCAACAACACCATCCAGACCATCATGCCGATCCTGATCATCCCGATTCTGACCTCGCTCGTCCTGGGCATGGCCTACATCTACATCCTGGCCACGCCGCTTGGCTTTGTGATGGATTGGCTCACCAGCGTGCTCGGAAGCCTGCAGGGCGGCTCCGCCGTCGTCCTGGGCCTGGTCATTGGCGTTATGACCGCCTTCGATATGGGTGGTCCCGTCAACAAGACCGCTTCGACCTTTACCATGGCCATCATGGCCTCCGGCATCTACGGCCCCAACGGTATGTTCCGCGTCGCTGTCGCCATTCCCCCGATTGCTTGCGGCCTCGCTGCGCTCATCGCCAAGAACAAGTTCGATGACGCTGACCGTCAGATGGGTATCTCCGCACTGTTTATGGGCTGCATCGGTATTACCGAGGGCGCTATCCCCTTCGCGGTCAAGGATCTCGGTCACACCCTTCCCGGCATCTGCATCGGTTCTG
This sequence comes from Collinsella sp. HCP3S3_E5, assembly GCF_052067635.1. Classification (NCBI taxonomy): domain Bacteria; kingdom Bacillati; phylum Actinomycetota; class Coriobacteriia; order Coriobacteriales; family Coriobacteriaceae; genus Collinsella; species Collinsella sp. HCP3S3_E5. The sequence continues at coordinate 19,708 of NZ_JBQHQF010000008.1, forward strand.
CCGTGGGTGCGGCGCTTGCTGCCTTCCAGGGTATCGACTGCTACGTCCCGCACGGTGGCTTTATTGTCGCCCTTGCCACCAACAACGTCGCGCTGTTCTGCCTGGACATCGTGATTGGCTCCATGGTCGCCGCTGCAATCCTGATTGCCATGAAGCCCACGCTCGATAAGCAGGCCAAGTAAACCTTTAAGGACTCCGGTTGTGCGGAGGGATGGATTTGACTTCGCACAACCGCCCCTACACAACAAAATCCATCCGTACTGATAGGGCCCGCATCTGGGTCCCAGGGAACTTTTGTCAACAATCCTCTGGAGAAGGAGAACAAAATGTCCAACCTCACCATCCGCCAGGCCGTTCAGGGCATGCTCAAGCTGCAAGACAGCGGCGATCATGCAACCATGGTCGGTATTGGTCCCATGAGCCCCAACCTGATTCAGGCTGTGTTCGAGCTTGCCAAGGACGAGGATTTCCCGCCCATGTTTATCGCCAGCCGCAACCAGGTCGATATGGACGAGATGGGCGCCGGCTACGTCAACGGTTGGGACCAGAAGCGCTTTGCCGCCGACATCAAGAAGGTTGCCGACGAGGTGGGTTACACCGGCCCGTACTACCTGTGCCGCGATCACGGCGGTCCGTGGCAGCGTGACGAGGAGCGTAACGCCCACCTGCCCGAGGACGAGGCCATGGAGCTCGCCCGCAAGTCCTTCGTCGCCGACATGGAGGCGGGCTTTGACCTGCTGATGGTCGACCCCACCAAGGATCCCTATCAGATCGGCAAGGTTATTCCGCTCGACGTGGTGCTTCGCCGCACGATCGATCTTATCGACTACCTTGAGCAGTACCGTCGCGAGCATAACCTGCCCGAGGTCGCCTATGAGGTCGGTACCGAGGAGACCAATGGCGGCTTGACCTCTACCGATAAGTACGAGGAGTTCATTTCTCAGCTGCAGCCCGAGCTCGAGAAGCGCGGCTGCCCCATGCCCACCTTTATCGTCGGCCAGACCGGCACGCTTACCCGTTGGACCGAGCAGGTTGGCCATTACAACTTTAAGAACGCCCGCGAGCTCGCCGACATGGCAAAGCGCTACGGCGTGGGCCTGAAGGAGCACAACGCCGACTACCTGGACGACGCGACGCTGCTCGAGCACATTCCGGCTCACGTGACCGCTTCCAATGTCGCCCCTCAGTACGGCACCGAGGAGACCCGCGCCTATCTCAAGCTCTGCGCTACCGAGCAGATTCTGGTCGACAACGGCCTGTGCGACGATCCCTCCGACCTGTATCACGCGCTGCTGGTCAAGGCTATCAAGACCGAGCGCTGGCGCAAGTGGATGACCGGCGATGATGTCAACCTGCAGGTTGACGACATTCTGGCCGACGACGAGCTCAGCCTGAAGATTCTGGATGTCTCCGGCCACTACGCGTTCAACGATCCCGAGGTCAAGGAGCAGGTCGAGAAGCTCTATCGCAACCTCGCTGCCCAGAACATCGACGGCAAGCGCTTTGTGATCGAGCACATCAAGCGCCCGATTAAGCAGTACGTCGTCGGTCTTAACCTCAAGGGCGTCACGAGCCGCATCGAGAAGGCTCTCGAGGACTAAGTAGTTCCGGCGTTTTGACAAACGCCGGACCGGTCGACGCTGCGCGAGCATCTGCCGGGCAATCTGGCGCTCAAGCCGTCGCTCGCGTACCAAAGTACGCTTCGCTCCTCTTTCGCACCACCTTGCCACGGCAGCTGCCCGCTCGCTGACGTTGGGTCGACCAGTGATTGAGCCGTTGTCCTTAGATTGCTAGCTATTCATTCGAAGGAGTTTGTACCATGAAGTTCTTTATCGATACCGCCAACCTTGACGAGATCGCCGAGGCCAAGAGCTGGGGCTGCCTTGCCGGCGTCACCACCAATCCGTCCCTGTACGCCAAGACCGGCGGTAAGCTCGCCGACTTTGAGCCCCATATGCTCAAGATTGCCGAGCTCTGCGAGGGTCTGCCCGTGTCTGCCGAGTCCACCGCGACTACTGCCGAGGGCATGATCGAGGAGGGCAAGCGTCTTGCCGCCCTGGCTCCCAACATTGTGGTCAAGCTCCCCGTCTGCGAGGCCGGCCTCGCCGCCTGCCGCGCGCTGGCCGATGCGGGCGTGCGCGTCAACATGACGCTCGTCTTCTCGCCGACGCAGGCCCTCATGGCCGCCAACGCCGGCGCCCGCTACATCAGCCCGTTTGTGGGACGCTTCGATGACATCGCCGAGGACGGTATCTCGCAGCTCGACAACGTTGTGACCTGCATCAAGAACTATGACTGGACCGGTAAGAACGTCGACGACACCGTCGAGATCATCACCGCATCCGTCCGCACGCCCAATCACGTGACCCAGGCGGCGCTACTCGGTGCCGATATTGCGACCGTCCCCATGGCCGCTCTTAAGAAATGCCTGCATCACCCGCTGACCGACCAGGGCCTTGCCTCGTTCGAGGCCGACTGGAAAAAGGTCGTCGAGGCACAGTAACGATGGTTCTGCCGGCCCAGCATTTGTTATGCCGGGCCGGCGTGCTCAAGAGAGGAAACTCCATGACCGATCAGGAACTGGCCAAGATTGCCAATGAGGTTCGCCGCGGTATTGTCACGGGTGTCCACGCCGCCAAGTCGGGGCATCCGGGCGGGTCGCTTGGCGCCGCCGACATTATGACCTACCTCTACTTTGAGGAAATGGATGTCGACCCGGTAAATCCGAGCCGCGCTGAGCGCGACCGCTTTGTGCTCTCCAAGGGCCATTGCGCTCCGGCACTCTATGCCGTGCTCGCCGAGCGCGGGTTCTTTCCCAAGGAGGAGCTCGAGACGCTCCGTCATATCGGCAGCCGCCTGCAGGGCCATCCCAATATGAATGACACGCCGGGCGTCGACATGTCTACCGGATCGCTCGGTCAGGGTATCTCCGCTGCGGTTGGAATGGCGCTCGCCGCAAAGCACTGGGGTGACAGCTATCGCGTCTACACGCTGTTGGGCGACGGCGAGTGCGAGGAGGGGCAGGTGTGGGAGGCGGCCATGTTCGCCGGCAACCACGACCTGGATAACCTCGTCGCTATCGTCGATCACAATGGCCTGCAAATTGACGGCAGTATCGACGAAGTTAACTCGGCTATGCCACTTGCCGACAAGTTCCGCGCCTTTAAGTGGCATGTGATTGAGCTCGCCGACGGTAACGACATGGCGCAGATTGCCGCCGCCTTTGCCGAGGCCCGCAAAGTGAGCGACTCGCCTGTGGCCATTATCGCCGAGACGGTGAAGGGCAAGGGCGTTTCCTTTATGGAAAACCAGGTGGGCTGGCACGGCAAGGCACCCAACGATGAACAGTTTGAGCAGGCCATGGCCGAGCTCGCAGCAGCAGGGGAGGAGCTCTAATGGCAGACGTCAAGAAAGTCGCCACGCGCGTTAGCTATGGCGAGGCACTTGTCGAGCTGGGCAATGAGCACGATGACTTTGTGGTTCTCGATGCCGACCTGGCCGCCGCCACACAGACCGGCAAGTTTAAGGCTGCGCACCCTGAGCGCTTCTACGACGCCGGCATTGCCGAGAGCAACTTGATGGGGCTCGCCGCCGGCATTGCAACCACGGGCCACGTCGCCTTTGCGAGCACCTTTGCCATGTTCGCCGCCGGCCGCGCGTACGAACAAGTGCGTAATTCCATCGGCTATCCGCACCTCAACGTCAAAATCGGCGCCACGCATGCGGGCATCTCGGTCGGTGAAGACGGCGCCACGCATCAGTGCTGCGAGGACATCGCGCTCATGCGCACGATCCCGGGTATGACGGTGATCGTTCCCGCCGATGACATCGAGGCTCGCGCTTGCGTGCGCGCCGCCTATGAGTTTGAGGGACCGGTCTACATGCGTTTCGGCCGCCTGGCAACACCGGTCATCAACGATCGCGAGGACTATGAGTTCAAGATTGGTCGCGGCGTGGTCGTGCGCGAGGGGTCCGATGTGACCATCATCGCTTGTGGCCTTATGGTTGCCGAGGCACTTGAGGCTGCCGAGGCGCTCGCTGTCGATGGTATCGATGCCGAGGTTATCAACATGCACACGATCAAGCCGCTTGATGAGCGCCTGGTAGTTGCCAGCGCCAAGAAGACTGGTCGCGTGGTCACTGCCGAGGAGCACTCGATTATCGGCGGTCTTGGCGAGGCTGTGGCCTCGGTACTCGCGGAACAGCATCCGGTGCCGATGCGACGCGTCGGCGTGCGCGATGTATATGGTGAGTCCGGCCCTGCGGTCGATTTGCTGCACAAGTACGGTTTGGACGCCGGCGGCATCGAAGCTGCGGTCAGGTCTGTGTTGTAAGGAAGGTTTCCATGGGATTTGTATCTGCCAACCAAGTGACGATCGGGTATACCGCCGCCTCGCGCGAGGACGCCCTGCATTATTTGTCCGAGCAGGCCATCGAGCTCGGTTTTGCCGATGACGCATCTGCCGTAGAAGCTGCCTTTATTGCTCGCGAGAACGAGGCCGAGACCGGCCTTGTCGCCGGTTTTGCCGTTCCGCATGCCAAAAGCGACGCGATCCACACGCCGGGCGTTGCCGTGCTTAAACTGGCCGAGCCCGTTGAATGGCCGAGCTTCGATGGGGTGCCCGTCGATGTTGCGCTCGCGCTGTACGTGCCCGCCGGCGAGGCTGGAACCACGCACCTGCGTCTGCTCTCCAAGGCTGCCGTGATGCTGATGGACGCCGGCTTCCGTGACAAGGTGCGCGCGAGCACCGATCCCGTTGAGATTGCGGAGCTCATCAATAGCGGACTCGAAGACTAGAACGGTCATCCTGTTCAATCAATCGATCCTTCTCCAAGGAAAAGGGCCGCGACGCCATAGAGGTGTCGCGGCCCTGTTTGCGTTTCCCCAGATAAAACCTGCCAAAATAAACCTGTCCCTTTTTGGTAGGTTGCGTCATAAAGCTTCTGTCTATGTAACAAAAGTACAATATGATATATACGTTATATACAAGCTTGTAAGGCGCAGCAGATTTGCGGTAACGCAAGCCGATGAAGGGGTCGATATGATCAAGGCTGTTATTTTTGACATGGATGGAACGCTGATTGATACCGAGCGTTTGGACATGAGGGCATGGAAGGTGGGCGCGGCCGAGCTGGGGATCGCGATTGATGATGCGTTAATCCATCAGTTTATCGGCCGTTCGAATGCCGATGTTAAGGACATCCTTGAGGCGCATTACGGCAAGGGCGAAACCGCCGACGCGATTTTTGCCCGCAACATTGAGCTACACAGCGAGATGGCCAAGACCGACCTGGAGCTTAAGGCCGGCGCCGCCGAGTGCCTCGACGAGCTGCTGGCTGCGGGCTATCACGTGGGCCTTGCGACGTCGTCACGCCGCGTCGCGGCCGAGCGCAATCTTAAGACGGTCGGCCTCTTTGACAAGTTTGAGACGGTGACCTGCGGCGAGGACGTCCTGCACGGCAAACCCGACCCCGAGATCTACCTGCTTGCCTGCGAGCGCGCGGGCTTTGCCCCCGAGGAATGCGCTGTGGTCGAGGATTCGCGCAACGGCTGCGTCTCTGGCATCACGGCCGGCTGCCATGTCTTTGCCGTCCCCGACATTGTGCCGCTGCCGCAGAATGTGGTGGATGGCTGCGAGGCCGTGCTCGATACGCTGTTCGACCTGACGGCGGCGGTCAAGGCCGTGCGCTAAAGGTATGCGCCGAGATCGATGACGGTGGCTTCGGAGTGGCCGCTTGCCTGGGTGCCGGCGCGCTCGGCGATCTGGGCGCCGATGCCGTGGCCGTCGGCTGCGGCATTCCGCTCTCCGGCGTCAATGATCTCAATTTTGATATCGGGATACAGGGCGAGGGCCTTGTGGATGCCAAGTATGCGCAGGGCGAGCTGCATGAATGCCTCCCTGTCCGTAACGGTGATTTGGCGTGGCACTCTTCGCGTTTCCCCAGATAAAACCTGCCAAAATAAACCTGTCCCTTTTTGGCAGGTTACTGGTTCATGTTGCCGTGGATGTAGGGGGTGACTTCGGGGGAGATGTGGGCGCAGCCCAGCTCGCGCAGCGCGGACTCGATGGCGGCGGGCAGCGGGGTCTTGCCCTCGGCATTGACGGTAGCACCGCCGAGAGCGGCAATCTTGGCGACATCTGCGTGAGCGGCTTCAATACGCATGCAGCCACCGACCAAGCGCGCGCGTACCTGCGCCAGACCAAGATCGTGCAGGTAGTCCTCGCAGGCGCGGATTAAATCGACCTTCTCATGCGTAAGCTCCTCGCCTGTGGGGACGCGCGTGGCAAGACAGGCTCCCGCCGGCAGGTTCCAAACGGGATAGCCCCATGCGCGCAACAGCTCGCGCTCTTCGTCCTTGGTAAAGCCGACCTCCATAAGAGGGGAGCGTACGCCGAGCTCTTTGGCAGCGCGCATGCCGGGACGGTAGTCACCGCGATCGCTTGCATTGCTGCCATCGATGACGGTGGGAAAGCCGAGCGACTTAGCGTGGTTGACGATGGCGGTAAAGCCGGCGTGCTTGCAGTGGTAGCAACGGTTGGCGTCGTTGCAGGCTACTTGGGGGAGCTGCAACTGATCGACCGAAAGATTGAGCACGGGGAGCTTAAAATGCGGTCCCTCATTGGTTTGCCTGTCAACGGATCGCTCAAACGAGGTCTGTTCGGGCGTGCCGATGAGCGGCGTGGTGAGGTGAACGAGAAGCGTGCTGGCAGGCATGATGCGGGCGCAGACCGCGGCCAAAAAGCTGCTGTCGACGCCACCGGAAAAGCCGATGGCGACGCGTCCGTATGCCAAAAGCAGCTGTTCGAGCGCCGCGAGTTTGTCCTGAAGCTCCTTTGCAGGTGCGGTAGTGTCTGAAAGCATAAAACAATCCTTACCATTGAGTACTCGGTCGAAAACTATAATCCTATCGGACTGCTCGTCATATGACTTCTGCCTATGTAACGATAGTGCAATATGCTACATACGTTATATACAAGTTTGTAAAGTAAGCTAGAGTGGCCGTAATGCAATCCGGTGAGGGGACCGATATGATCAAGACTGTAATTTTTGACATGGACGGAACGCTGGTCGATACCGAGCGTTTGGGCATCAAGGCATGGAAGGCGGGCGCTGCCGAGCTGGGGGTCGCGATTGATGATGCGCTGATCCATCAGTTTATCGGACGCACACTGCCCGATGTCATGGACATCCTTGATAAGCATTACGGCAGCCATGAAACCACCGAGGCGATCTATGTTCGCCACAAGGAGATTCGCGACGAGATGGTCAAGACCGATTTGGAGCTTAAGGCCGGCGCCGCCGAGTGCATAGGCGAGCTGGTGGCTGCGGGCTATCACGTGGGTCTAGCGACGTCGTCGCGCCTCGCTACGGCCGAGCGCAACCTTAAGATGGTCGGTCTTTTTGACAAGTTTGAGACGGTGACCTGCGGCGAGGACGTCGTGCACGGCAAGCCCGACCCCGAGATGTATCTGCTCGCTTGCGAGCGCGCGGGCTTTGCTCCCGAGGAATGCGCTGTGGTCGAGGATTCGCGCAACGGCTGCGTCTCTGGCATCACGGCCGGCTGCCATGTCTTTGCCGTCCCCGACATCGTGCCGCTGCCGCAGAATGTGGTGGATGGCTGCGTGGCCGTGCTCGATACGCTGTTCGACCTTACGGCGGCGGTCAAGGCCGTGCGCTAGACAGCTGCGGCGTTGAAACGGGCAATTGCCCACATTTACGCTTAAGCATAAGGGGTCCGGCAATGGCCGGGCCTCTTTTGCTTAAGCTGCGTTTTGGCATACTGGTCGACGTGCTATAGATACGCGCCCAGGTTGATGGCGGTGGCTTCGGCTTGGCTGCTTGCCTGGGTGCTGGCGCGCTCTAAGAGGAACGGCCGCACGAGTTCCTGACGGTTGATGTCCTCGGCGGCTGTGACCTCGGTGACGGTGCGTGCGGCGGAGCCGATACGGACGCGTTTGGTTTTTGTCGGCGCCTTGTTCTCGATCTGCTCCATGAGCAGCTGCACGCCCTTGCGGCCAATTTCGTAACCCGGCGGTGCCACTGTGGTGAGAGGGACCGACCCGCTCCATGCAAGCGGGTTGCCGTCGCAGCCGGCCACGCGAACTTGCTTGGGGACGGAGATGCCTTTGTCGATCAACGCCGAGATAACACCCGAGGCCAATACGTCGGTTAGGCCGATGACAAAATCCGGACGCTCGTCAGCAGAGCGCTCGGCAATCTGGGCGCCGATGCCGTAACCGTCGGCAGCGGTATTCCATTCTCCGGCGTCAATGACCTCAATTTTGATATCGGGATGAAGGGCGAGGGTCTTGTGAATGCCAAGCACGCGCAGGGTGAGCTGCATAAATGCCGCTCTGCCCACAACGGTGATATGGCGTGCGCCGCGGGCAATGGCGAGCTCGGCGATAATGCGCCCCTGTGCCTCGTTGTCGGCGGCCACGTAGTAACCGGGCTCGGAACAGTGGATGTCCAGATGGACAATCGGCACGGGCATCTTGGTCATGGCGGGGTGCCAATCGGGGGATGCCATGGGCTGAACCATGACGCCGGACATCTGCGTGCCCATAAAATAGCGCAGGTAGTGGTCTTCGAGGATGTCGTCGTTATCGGCGTTGGCGATAAGCAGGTCGTAACCGTGCTTGCGGGCCTCGTTATGGGCACCGCTGGCAATTTGGAGCGAGAAGCCGTGGTCGAGACGGGGGAGGACCAGGCCAAAGGACTTGGTGGTGCCTCCTGCGAGCTGGCGGGCGCTTTGGTTGGGCAGGTAGCCAAGGCGATTGATGGTCTCGTTGATGATTTTGAGGGTCTCGGGGCGCAGCTTTTCGGGATGGTTGAGCGCGTTGGATACCGTGCCCAGCGAGACCCCTGCCTCGCGTGCGACGTCGCTGATTTTTACCTTTGCCATAGCGGCCCCTTTGATGCGTTTCAAGTACAAGCTAGATTGTAGCATCGCCCGTCCCTAGGGTGTCAAAACCTGCCAATTAGGGACAGGTTTATTTTGGCAGGTTTTATCTGGGGAAACGCTATTGCCAACGCGACCACCACGAAGGGGACAGGCACCTTTGTGGTGGTTTGGACCGGCTGAACGTGTGTGCATCAGGTGGTATCTAAGTTGAGATACCACTTCTGGTATATCAGCTTGCGCTCGCGTGAGTACAATACTCGAACGTTATACGTCTCAGCGCCCCTTGTGCGTGGACGTTTTGCAGTCACGCGAGCGAAGGGATTTATCCTATGTGCGGAATTGTCGGCTACACCGGCTCTGATATTGCAAAGAACATCCTTGTCACGGGCCTTAAGCGTATGGAATATCGCGGCTATGACTCCTCGGGCGTCGCACTCGAGGTGGGCGAGGGCACGGCGGCTCACCTCGACGTCATTCGCCGCGTGGGCAAGGTCGCGGGCCTGGAGAGCGAACTTACCAATGTCGACAGCGACGCCACCTGCGGCATCGGCCACACCCGCTGGGCTACCCACGGCAAGCCCTCCGTTGTCAACGCCCATCCCCACACCAGCTGCGACGGTCGCATCGCCATCGTCCACAACGGCATCATCGAGAACTTCGCCGAGCTGCGTGAGGAGCTGGAGGGCCGCGGCCATCACTTTAAGAGCGAGACCGACACCGAGGTCTTTGCGCACTTGATCGAAGAGGCCTATGCCGAGACACACGACCTGATGGCTTCTGTGCGCGAGGCCTGCGCCCACGTGGTGGGCGCCTATGGTTTGGCCGCCGTTTCTGCCGATGAGCCCGGCGTGATTGCCGTGGCCCGCAAGGACTCCCCGATTGTGGTCGGTGTCGGCGAAACCGGCTCCTACGTTGCCTCCGACGTGATCGCGCTTATCGATGCCACCCGCGATGTCGTGGTGCTCGAAGACGGTCAGTTTGCCAAGCTTACGCCCGCAGGCGTCGAGTATACCGACGAGGCTGGCAACGTGATTGAGCCCAAGCTTACCCATATCGACTGGGACCTGGATATGGCCGAAAAGGGCGGTTATCCCGACTTTATGCTTAAGGAGATCCATGAGCAGCCTCGCGTCGTGCGTGATACCCTGGTGGGCCGCATGACCCCCGCCGGTGAGCTCGATATCGACGAGCTGGGCCTTTCGCTCGAGGAGCTCAACGATATCGACCGCGTGTATGTGATTGCCTGCGGCACCAGCTACCATGCCGGACTTATCGCCAAGAACCTTATTGAGGGTTGGGCTCGTATTCCTACCGAGGTCGAGGCGGCAAGCGAGTTCCGCTATCGCAACCCCATCATCACGCCGACGACGCTTGTCGTGGCCGTGTCCCAGTCGGGCGAGACGGCCGACACCCTTGCCGCCATTCGCGATGCGCGCATCAAGGGCGCCAAGGTCTTTGGCATCACCAACGTGCTGGGCAGCCCGGTGGCGCGCGAGAGCGACGGCGTTATCTACACCAAGGCTAACAAGGAGATTGCAGTTGCCTCGACCAAGAGCTTCATCGGTCAGGTCGTGAGCCTTACGCTTTTGGCCCTGCTGCTGGCGCAGGTTAAGTACCGTCTGACCACCAAGCAGGCGCGCATGCTGTTCCGCGAGCTTTCCGATACGGCCGAGCAGATCCAGTGGATTCTGGATACGCAGACCGAGGCCGTGCACGAGGCCGCGCTTGTCTGCAAGGACGCGCAGTCTGCGCTGTTCGTGGGTCGCGGCATGGGCGCCGCCATTTCCTACGAGGGCGCGCTCAAGCTCAAGGAGGTCAGCTACCTGCATGCCGAGGCATATGCTGCCGGCGAGATGAAGCACGGCCCTATCGCGCTGATCGACCCGGGTTTCCCCGTTATCGCGGTTGCAACCAAGAGCGCAACATACGACAAGACGGTGTCGAACCTCATGGAGTGCAAGGCGCGCGGCGCCAAGGTCATCGTCGTTGCTACCGAGGGCGACGAGGAAATCAACAAGATTGCCGACTGCATCATTCGCGTGCCGGCCGTCCGTGACGTATTCAGCCCCATCACGGCGAGCGTTCCGCTGCAGCTGCTCGCCCGCGAGGTTGCCGTCCTGCGCGGTTGCGACGTTGACCAGCCCCGCAACCTGGCCAAGAGTGTCACAGTAGAGTAATCGAGTTCCTACGTCCTAACAACTAAGGCCCGGCTTCGTTGCAGCGGAGCTGGGCCTTGTTGCATTTGCCCAGATAAAACCTGCCAAAATAAACCTGTCCCTTTTTGGCAGGTTAGCGGAGCCTGCTGGTCTCGAAGTACTCGGGATATTGGTCCAGGACCTCGGTCTGGTTGCGGAACATCATATGCAGGTGCTTGCTGACCAAAAAGCTTGCCTCGATAGGATCGCGACCGGCGATGGCGCGGCGGATTTGCTTGTGCTCGTTAACAATCTCCTGATTGTCGAGCGCCTGCGTAGCGGCGCGCAGCCAGCGGAAGCGCTCCAGGTCGGCATTGGTCGCCTCGAGCCACGACCACACGGTGCTGCGGCACGCGATGCTAAAGATCATGCGGTGCATGAGGTTGTCACTTAAAAAGAAGCCGATGCGGTCCTCTTCGGCCATGGCTTTTTCCTGCAGCGCGATGGCTCGGTCGAGCTGCTCGATGCCTACCGAGGTGGCACGGGCGCAGCACTCCACAATCACCTGCTTTTCCAGGTGCTCACGAATGTAGCAGGCACTCTCGGCAAGGGTGAGGTTGATGGGCGAGACATAGGTGCCGCTTTGGGGCACGGTGCGTACTAGGCCCTCTTGCGCCAGACGCACCAGTGCCTCGCGCACAGGGGTGCGCCCCATATCTAGGTCGTCACAAAGCTGCTTGACGCCCAACTTTTCGCCCGGCTTGTAGTCCAGGTAGACTATTTTGCGTCGAATGGTGTGGTAGGACTGGTCCTGTAGGCTCGTTTCCTGCTCGCCGACGTGCATCGATTCTTCCATAGTGCCTCGCAACTGTTCTATCACACTCATATGTCAGTTGTTAATTATGCCGCGAATCAGCTCTCCGCGCTGGGTAATTCGGTTGTTGCCCGAGAACTATTGCGGCATTTTAGTCTGTTTTTGCGTATGGCTGTGCTCAATGTTGCCGTATCATAAGCCGTCGCAAACGTGAAATAGAAAGAAGGAATCCCATATGCAACTGGTAAATATCGTACGCGAGCGCTGGAAGGGCGTCTTGTTCTGCCTGATCATCGCCATCCCTGCGTCGTTGCTCGGCAAACAGATTGAGGTGGTCGGTGGGCCGGTATTTGCCATCCTCTTTGGCATGGTTCTGGCGCTCGTCTTTCCCAAGAATCGTCGCGAACAGCTCGCCGCCGGCGTCACCTATACGTCTAAAAAAGTCTTGCAGTACGCGGTTATCCTGCTTGGCTTTGGCATGAACCTCTCGCAGATTCTGTCCAAAGGCGCCCAGTCGTTGCCGATTATCGTGGCTACGATCTTGACCTCGCTCATCATCGCCTTTGTGCTCTGCCGCGTTATGAACGTGCCGGGCAAGATCGCGACGCTTGTGGGTGTGGGTTCGTCGATTTGCGGCGGTTCCGCCATCGCCGCGACCGCGCCCGTCATCGATGCCGACGATCGCGAGATTGCCCAGGCTATTTCGGTCATCTTCCTGTTTAACGTTATCGCGGCGCTCGTGTTTCCAACGCTTGGAGGCATGCTTGGGCTGACCAACGAGGGCTTTGGCCTGTTTGCCGGTACCGCTATCAACGACACCTCGTCTGTAACGGCTGCGGCGAGCGCCTGGGACAGTATGCATCCTGGCGCCAATGTGCTCGAGAGCGCTACGGTAGTCAAGCTCACCAGGACGCTGGCCATTATTCCCATCACGTTGGTCCTCGCATGCTGGCAGATGCATCTGGCGCGCAAGGCCGGCGGCGACGCCAAAAGCACGTTCTCCCTTAAGCGCGCGTTTCCCATGTTTGTGCTGTTCTTTGTGCTGGCGAGTGTGGTCACCACAGTGTTTCAGCTTCCCGCGTCCGTTACGGCGCCCATCAAGGAGCTGTCGAAGTTCTTTATCGTGATGGCCATGGCGGCTATTGGCTTTAATACCGATATCGTCGAGCTGGTCAAAAAAGGCGGCAAGCCCATCGCATTGGGCTTTTGCTGCTGGATTGGCATTGCGTGCATGGGTTTGGGAATGCAGCACGTGCTGGGAATCTGGTAGAGAAGTAGCCCATTTACGTGCTGGTTGCCGGTGGCCGCATCCTCGCGGTGGAGCGATAGGAGCTCTTGCGGGTATGGCTTGTCCGCAGGTTAATAGATCCCGAAGAGCTCTTATCGCCCCGCCAGGATGGCGATGCGGGGCAACACCTATACTCGCAGGACGGCGCTTTCTGCCCTATAGTGTTTGGTGAGCAATATCGTTCAATTTTGAAACACTCGGTCGTGCGACCGTCGGCGGTTGTACGTCGCAGCGGACAGGGGCAAATCATGGATAGCGATGCCAAGCTGAAGATCTTGAGCGATGCCCTAGCTGCTGCCGGGGCCTCGGCATTGGCAATCGATGCGCGTGGGGACGTCGCGATCTCGACCATGAATGACGCGGCGCTTGAGCGGGATGTGGCGGCTTTTGTCGCTGAGCGCCTCGACCGCATAGGAGACGGCGCGCGTCTGGTTATGGGGCGTGCGGGTACGCGCCTGAGCCTGACCGTTCGCCCCACCGACAAAGAGGGCGGGGGCCTTTGGGTCATCGTGGTCCGCGAGGTGCGCGCCGCCGCGGCGCATGCGGGCATCGAGTGGCTCAACGCCGACGAAGTTGAGGCCCGCTACGAATCGAGCGCATACGGCATCGTCGAAGACGCGGCAGCGGTCGCTGCCCCCGTACGGGAGAGCTATGCGCGCGGAGTGCCCCTTATGCTCGAGGGCGAGCTGGGCGCGGGACAGGATCAGATTGCAAAACGCCTGTACCTGGATGGACCCTATGCCGACCAGCCCTTTGTGTCCGTTGCGCTCGATGAGCTTACGGATCGCGGTTGGCGCCATCTGCTCAAAAGTTCCGAATCGCCGCTATTCCAAACGGGGCTGACACTTTGCATGGGCGGCTGGCATGCTGTTGGCCCCCAGCGCCTGCGCGAGCTCGTGTCCGCAATGATCGACACGGCGCTCGCAACTCGTTGCCATGTGGTGTTGACGGCAAACGACATGCCAGGCGGCGGCGAAAGCGATCAGGCTGCTTTTGTAACCGAGCGTCTGGCCTGTGCAGTGAGTGTGGCGCCGGCGATTGCCGAGCAGGGCGGCGCGTCGGAAAAGGTTGCGCGCTATCTGGAGTATCTGGCAGATATGTTTGAGACGGGTGTCCCATGGCTGTCCGCCGCCGCGGCAAAGACGCTCGATGCGTACCGCTGGCCGCGAAATTACTTGCAGCTGCGCGAAGTCTCTGAACGACTCTATATATTAGTAGGGGCGGGTACGGTGGAGCGTGCCGTGGCGGAGGAGGTGCTCGCCCAGGAGGACGTTATCAAGACCGCGACCTTTGGTGCCCCAACGCTCGAAAGCGATTTGTATATCCTACGCCCTCTGGCCGATACCGAGCGCGATATCGCTCGGTTGGTCCTGCAGCACCTTCACGGCAACCGGACGCGTGCGGCAGAGGTACTCGGTATAAGTCGCACGACCTTATGGCGTCTGCTGAAGGACAACGACCACTGAGCAAGGTGCCGTGACCGCGCGCGGCGCGTGTGATACAGTCCAAAGCAGTATTGTTTCGACTGTGTTACGGCGTGCGGGGGAGTATGGCGGAGACTTCAAAAACGAACCAAGCGAAACGAACTGCGGCGCCGGTCAGCCGACGTACGACTTCGCGGACGTGGGGCAAAAGCGCCTCGGGGTTTGATGGCTCGTTCAAGCGCACTAAATATGGCTATCCTTCGGCAAGCGCCCGCTTGGCCATGCAGGCCGAGTCCTCGTTGTGGGGACGAAGGCGCGTGGTGGGCTCAAAGCTCAGGCACGATGGCACACTTGGCTACATTAGCCGCGGGGCGGCTCGCCGCAGCGGGCTCAATCCGGCTGGTTGGCATCGTTATGTTCCGATTGCGGTCGTCGTTGCAGTGATTGTCATCGCGCTCGCTGCGCTTGGCTACGCCGGCGGCGGTGCGAGCCTGGACGCGATGTTCAAATCGCCCGAACTTGCACATGTTGGCACGGAGCTTGTTGAGGGTGCACAAGACCAGACGGGCGTCGCGCCCCAGCGCGGTATCGTTGCGGCGGCCTCCACCATCGCCGATGCGCAAAAGGACGAGGGCGAACAAGGCGATGGCGCCAAAGCGACTCGAACGAATGAAACGACGACAAATCCATCGGCAAGATAAGTTGATAGTGGGGTAGCAAATTTGGGACGGGGCCTTTTAGCTGCCCAAGTGTCGAATGCCATCAGCAGCTCATTCGATGTCAGTCGCCAACAGCGAGCGGGCCGCATTTGCGCCAAGGTGACGTGAAATGAGAGGGCGTTGACCTTCTGGTCGCGCCCTCGAAATCGAACGTCAGATTGGCGTGAATACGGCTCGCGCAGCGTCAGCAGGTCCGCCGTTCGGTAGAACGGCGGAACTAATTACCTAACGTACACCACGTTGTCGCGGCGCGGCTTTGCCTCGGGTAGCGTGTCCTCGGCATAGCCCAGAATGCAGTTACCGACACCGCGCAGGCTGCCGTCGGCGGGCAGGCCCCAGCTGGCCAGCAGTTCCAGGCCCTCGGGCGAGTCAAAGACCTCATGCGCGCGATGAATCCAGCACGAATCGACACCCAGTGCATAGGCGGCGTTGAGCAAGTTACCCATGGCGAGCGAGCCGTCTTCCAGATGTGTGGGCACGCTGCGGTCAACCAGCACCACCACAACGGTCTTGGCGCCATAGAAGGGGTCGCTGTTGCTGCCCATGACCTGGGCGTTGAGCTGTGAGAGACGCTCGACGGTCGCGGGGTCGGTGACGGCGACAAACGTCACCGGCTGGCGGCCCATGCCGCTCGGTGCATATTGGCCGGCTTCGATAATACGTGCAAGCTTTTCGGCCTCGACGGGACGATCGCTGTATTTGCGGCAGCTGCGGCGGTGAATGAGCGCTTCGATAGTCTCCATGGTGTCTCCTTGCGGTGGCGTTGCAGATGCCCCGTTCATACCCGTCGGGCTCAAACGATAGACGGTCAATTGCCCGGTAAATGGATAGATTCCAATTGGGAAAGTAGGTTTGCATAAAAGTACCTTCAAAATGTGACAAACCAATGGGATGGTTAAACGTTTTATCCCGTCTGCCCTGCGGTTTTTACCACTTGCCTAAATGACGAACGCATAACCTCTGATAAAGGTTTTACTAAAGGAGTACCAACGTTTATCAACGCGCCGTGGTGCGCTGGGCCAGGAGGTAACTATCATGTTCCAGGCTGGAGATGTCGTCGAGACCGATTTCGAAGGATTTCTGAAGCTGCTGCGTTCCAAGACGCGCGCTTTTGTGACGATTGACGATCACGAGTACTACATCACGCACACCGATGGCTATTGGCGTGTTCAGGATTGCGAGGCCCTCAACGATAAGGGCCACTTTACTGACTGCTCCGAGCTGGTCAACACGCTCTGCGAGGTCGTCGAGCTGCCTTGGATCAGCGGCAAAAGCCTGCACGATAGCTTCTCGGGCGCTACGGTCTACGAGGCCGTCGCCGCTTAACAGGCAATGAAACCCGATTTTCACGTGACCGCTGGCGCCGCCCCCGCGCCGGCGGTCTTTTTCTGCCGATAGGCCATAAAAGTGTAGGCATTTGCGGAGAGCCTGTTGACGATAGTCAACACTCGGACTAATCTAAAGACACGAAATTGGTCAAAAATCGGACAATCGAATGGTGGGATAGATGAATAGCGCGGTTACGCCGGTCGACTTCGACCGGCTGCTCAATGGACTCGACCATATCTATTCGGAGTTCTCGCGCGCCTGCGGCCTTTCGGACTGCGCTTACTGGATGCTCGTCGATACCAGCACGGCAGGCGGCAGTATTGCCGTAAGCCGTCTGACAAGCGAATGGTTCTACAGCAAGCAGACCATCAACTCGGCAATTAAAACCTTGACGGCGCGGGGCTTCGCAACGTTGGAGTTTGCCGAAGGCAGCCGTAAGAACAAGGTTGTGCGTTTGACCGAAGCGGGCATGCGGTTTGCCGAGCAATATGCGCTGCCGGCGCAAGAAGCCGAGCAACAGGCTTTCGAAGTGCTCGAGCCCTGGGAACAGCGCGAAATCATGCGCCTAATCGAAAAATTTTCCCATGCGCTCGGCGATGAGTGCGATGTCTTTAAGCAGCATATCGCTGCCGAGAATCAAGGTGAGGGTGAGTCGTGCGACTGTTAATGAGGTTTTTGAAGCCCTATCGAGGGCTTGTCGCAGTGACGCTGCTGGCGCTGCTGGTGGATAACGTCGGTACGCTGTTGGTTCCCACGATGCTGGCGAACATGGTCAACACCGGTATTACCACGGGCGATGTCGACTACATCTTACGCAACGGCCTATACATGTTTATCGCGACGAGCATGGCTAGCGGCGGCACGGTGCTGGGCTGCTATCTTTCGGCGCGTCTGGCGGCTAACGTGGCCTGCGACATCCGCAATGCCGTCTACGACAAATCACTCGAGCTGTCTGCCAGCGATTTTGAGCGCTTTGGCACCGGATCGATGATCACGCGCTCACTCAACGACATCAACGTGATTCAACAGGCTGTCCTTCAGACGATTCAGCTGGTGCTGCCGGTGCCGTTCCTGGCGGTGGCGGGCATCATCTTCGCTTGGCTCATCGATCCGGCCATGGGCATGCTTCTGGGCGTCGTGGTTGCGATCGTGCTGGTTGCGGCGGTCTTTACGGTTGCCAATGCGGCGCCGATTTTTATGCGATTGCAGGGTTTTATCGACCGCATGAACGTGGTGCTGCGCGAGAACATCGTGGGCGTGCGCGTCATCCGTGCGTTTAACAAGGAGCGTCGTGAGGAACAGCGCCTGGACGAGGTGTTCAGCGATTACGCGGCCAACGCCATCAAGGTCAACCACCTGTTTGTGGGCCTTGACAGCTCCAGCTTCTTTTTGATGAACATCGCCGAGGTGGCGGTGCTGTGGGTGGGCGGTAACCGGGTGGGCGCCCATGCCATGCAGATTGCGAGTATCTCGGCGGTGCTGGAGTATGCAATTCTGATCCTGTTCTTTGTGATGATGGCCCAGATGGTGGTGCTGACGCTTCCGCGTGCTGCCGCGTGCCTGAACCGTGCGCAGCAGGTGTTGGAGATTGAGCCGAGCATCGTGGACGGCGAGCGTACACTGGGTGACGGGACGCCTGCCTCCGAGGACGATGCGGATGCTGTTGCCGTGTTCGACCACATGTCGTTTCGCTTTGACGATGCCGACGAGGACACCCTGTGCGACCTGAGCTTTGCCTGTCGTCGCGGTCAGACGACCGCGATTGTGGGCTCGACGGGCTCGGGCAAGTCGACGGTGGCAAAGCTTCTGCTGCGCTTCCACGATGCCACCAAGGGCGCCATTCGCCTGGACGGCATCGATCTGCGCGAGCTTTCGCAAGATGAGATTCGCGGGCGCATCGCCTATGTGCCGCAGAAGGCATGGCTGTTCTCGGGCACCGTGGCAAGCAATCTGCGCTTTGGCAACGAGGACGCGACCGAGGCGGACATGCTTCATGCGCTGCAGGTTGCCCAGAGCACCTTTGTGCTCGATCAGCCGCAGGGGCTCGATACTCCGGTTGCCCAGGGCGGTACGAACTTTTCGGGCGGCCAGCGCCAGCGCCTGGCAATTGCCCGTGCGCTCATGAAGCATGCCGATCTGTATATCTTCGATGACAGTTTTTCGGCCCTGGACTTTAAGACCGATGCGGCCTTGCGCCATGCGCTGCAGGACGAGACGCGCGACGCCGCGGTGCTCATCATCGCGCAGCGCATCTCGACGATTTTGCATGCCGACCAGATTGTCGTGCTCAAGGATGGCGAGGTCGTGGGTCTGGGCGCGCACGAGGAACTTATGGAAACCTGCGAGGTGTACCGCGCCATCGCGGAATCGCAGATGAAGGGAGGTGAGTAGCATGACCGAGGAGCTCAAGAAGCGCAGCGACGCTATCGATGCCGTCGTTGTGGACGCGGCCGAGGAAGCGGTCGAGCAGTCTGCCGCGCCGACGAGCTGGATGCCGCCGCCAGGGCCGCGGCCGAGCGCGAGGCTCGTCGCCAGGCGCTGTACGAGGAAAACGAGCGTGCCGAGGACGAGCGCGCCCGTGCCGAGGCAGAGCGTATGCGCGACGTGGACGACGAAGAAGAGGACGAGACGCCCCGGGATACCTGGGCGACGGTGCGCCGCTTGTGGAGCGAGGCCGCCGGCGACCATTGGCGCTTCTATATTGTATTCGCGAGCATTGTGTTCTACGTCATCTTTAACACCGCCGCGCCGGCATATAGCGCTCATGTTATCGACGAGCTGTGGGGCCATATACAGGTGGCGTTTGCCAGCGGAACGACCTTCAGCATCACCTGGGATCAGTGCGGTAAGACCATCTTTGTCTACTTTTTGATCTGGACAGCCGCCGGATCGTTCTATGCGCTGCAGAGTTTTTTGATGTCGAGCGTCGCCGAGCGACTCAACCTGCGTCTGCGCAACCGCATCGCGCAGAAGCTCAGCCGCCTGCCGCTCGCCTACTTTGACGCGCATCGCCCCGGCGAAGTGGTCAGCCGCGCGACCAACGACTTGGACAAGATGTCCGAGAGTATGCAGCGCGGATTGCTGCAGCTGCTGGTATCGATCGGTACCGTGACGGGTGCCATCATCATGATGTTTGTCTATAGCGTCAAGCTCACGTTGGTCTTTTTGGGCTTTACGGCGGTATCGCTGCTGGTAACCAAGGTGGTTTCGCGCCGTACGCATGATGTGACGGGCGAGCGTCAGGAGTGGGTGTCCAAAATCACGAGCGCGGTCGAGGAAGGCTATTCAGGCCGTTTGGTGATTCGCGCATTCAACCGCGAGCATCAGAGCTCTGCCGAGGTGCACGAGGCCTCGAGGGAGCTAGCGCGCGTGAGTACCAAGGCCGACTTTATGATCAATGCCGTCGGCCCTGCGGTTCGCTTTATCGGCCGTTTGGCGCAGATCGTGATCGCGCTGGTGGGCTGCAGTATGCTGGTCGCCGGCCACATGACCGTCGGCGTGTTCCAGGCGTTCTTCCAGTTTATCTACGGGGCGTCAGAACCCATGACGCAGCTGTCGTTCACTTTCAACTCGCTGCAGAGCGCGCTGGCGAGTGCGGAGCGCGTGTTCGACCTGCTCGATGAGCCCGAGATGGAAGCCGATCCGCTGCCGGGCGAGGCCGCCAAGCTACCGGGTCGCGTGGAGGGCCGCGTCGCCTTTGAGCATGTGCGCTTTGGCTACACGCCCGAAAAGCCGCTCATGCGCGACGTGTCGTTTACAGCCGAGCCGGGTCAGAAGATCGCTGTGGTGGGAACCACGGGCGCGGGCAAGACCACGCTCATCAACCTACTCATGCGCTTCTACGAGATTGACGGCGGGCGCATTACGCTCGATGGCGTGGACACGAGCTGTATGGACCGCGGCGAGCTGCGCCAGCAATTTGGCATGGTGCTGCAGGACGCCTGGCTATTCGATGGCACGATTGCCGAAAACATCGCTTACGGCTGTCCCGAGGCGACGCGCGACGAGATCGTGGCGGCTGCGCGCGCCGCGCAGGTCGACTTCTTTGTGCGCACCATGCCGCAGGGTTATGACACGCGGGTGGCCAACGATGCCGAGAGCATTAGCCAAGGGCAGCGTCAACTGTTGACCATCGCACGCGTGCTGCTCAACAACCCGGCGATTCTCATCCTGGACGAGGCGACGTCGAGCGTGGACACGCGTACCGAGCTCGCCATCGGTCGCGCCATGGACGCGCTTATGCGCGGGCGCACCAGCTTTGTGATCGCGCATCGCCTGTCGACGATCGTGGACGCCGACCTGATCTTGGTCATGGATCACGGCAACATTATCGAGCAGGGCACGCATAAGGAGTTGCTGGCTGCCGAGGGCGCCTACGCCGACCTCTATCTGAGCCAGTTCGCATGATGTGACAAAGGGGCAGTCCCACATGTCACATCGAGAAGAAGGCCCGCCCCGGATTATCCGAGGCGGGCCTTATGTGTGCCGCGTTATGGTGTCGGCGCGTGCCGCTTATTGGCTACGACGGCGGAGGAGTGCGGCGCCGATGCAGGCGATAATGACGCCAGCGGCGGCAATCGGAGCAAAGACGATTGCGTGGTCCCCGGTGCCGGCAAGTTTGGAGGCACCCTTTTTGCTTTCGGCGCCCTTATTGGCGCTTGCGGCGGTCTTGGAGCTGTTGCCGTTATCGGTCTTGTCCGTCTTATCGGTCGGCTCAGTCGGTGTGGGCTTCACGACCTTCTTAAAGTGGGCGATTACGTGCGGCTGCGTATTTCCTAGCACGAAGGTGGTGGTCGCAGCGCTTGCGTCGGCAAGCTCAATATCGCCGCTCTGGACCTCCCAATAATCAAACTCGTAGCCCTCATCGGGGGTGGCCGTAATGGTTACGGTGTCGCCGGCATAGGCTGCCGCGGGCGTGCTGATGGCACTTCCGCCCTTGTCGTTTGCGACGGAGCATTTGACGTTAATCATGGCGGGCCCGATGGGCGTCCAAGCGAGCTCAAACTTTGCAGCGACCTCGGCGTTAGTCTGTCCCACGGTGAGGGTGGTGTGCTCGGCGTCCGCATCACTTAGGGTTGCGTCGCCGGATACGACCTTCCAGCCGCAGAACTTGTAGCCCTCGTTCGCCTGGGCAGTTAGCTCGAGCTGGGAACCCGCGGGGGCACCCTTAGTCCCCTCTTCTTCGATGAGCGCGTCGCCGCTCAGCTTAACGGTGCCATTCTGGGGGCTGGTGATCGTGACGCTCGGCAAAATGGTGAGCGTGCACGTTCCAAGCGTTACCTCAAAGTTCGCATCGCTTTTTCCGATTGAAGCCTTGACTACATGCTCACCGGGCTCTTCGTCTGTGTCGGCGCGCTTGGCAGCGGGGGAGAGGGCTTTCTCGACGGTGCTCTCTAGGCTGTCGGTGCCGCTCCACGGAGCCGTCTGGGCTGCGTCGTCGACGATCGTGTAGCTAAGCTGGGGATCGCTGGTGCCGGAAACCTTGCTGATCTTTTGTATGGAAGGCGCGATCGTAACCGGACGCGGGGCAATGGTGAGGGTCGCCTTGACGTTTGTGCGCTCGACGTTGTCGTTACCCGGGAAGATCGCGGTGACCTCATAGGAGCCGGCGTCGTTGGGTGCCTCGTCCTTATCGCCATAGCGAATGGTTAGCTGGTCGGTTACATCGACGATGGCACCGTTGTCGTCGGGGATGGTTGCCGTGGCGACAAGGCCGCGCGCAGATCCGTCATAGGTGACCGTGTCGTCGTTCATGACGATAGTCGCGCTCGCCTTGCTGATGGTGAACGATGCGGTATTGCGGCTGCTACCGTACTGGGCATCTCCCACAAACGCGACGCTCACGACGTATTTGCCGGCCTCGGTCGGGGCGGAGGTGCTCAGATACACATTGCCGGTTGCAGTGACACCGCTATACAGATAGACGAGCGCTGCATCGTCAATCGGGTTGCCGACAGCGTTGACAACAGCGGCTGCGGGGCCCTGCGGCTTGCCACTATAGGTGAATGTATCGCCCTCGAGCGTCACCGTGGTCTGGGCGCGGCCGATGGAAAATGCACGGATGATGGGCTTGGCCAGGTAATTGCCGCCGATCACCGTTGCGGTTTCGGTATAGGCGCCCGGGGTGCGGGGTGCCTTACTGCTCAGGTACGTTTCGCCCGTGGTGGTGACGCCGGCGTACACGACGCGGACGTTGACCTGTTGGGTAACGTCATCATTGCCATCGAGGGCCTTAGCGCCAAAATCAAAATTCTGTGCCTCGTCATGGCCGAGCGTCTTGTTCGGCATCTCCTGCTTCCACGCGAGCTCGACATTGGCCGTCTTGGGCGCGATGGTCAGATAACCCATGCCCAGCGATGTCTTGTAATTGCCGCTTGCAGTGCCGGCAGCAACCACATAGACGCCCGCTTTGCTGGGGGTACCGCCGAGAGCGATCGTTGACGAGCCCAAACCGTACTTCTGCAAGGATGTAAGCACGTTTCTAAGGTTGTCGACCAGCTGATCGGGGTTCTCGACGCCCGCGTCCTTAAGCGCGAACTTGAGCAGATTCATCGCGGTGTCGCTATTCAGTCTATCGAGCAGCTCATCCATCGAGACGCCCTGGTCCAAATGGAGCCATTGGTTAATGATGTTTTGAACGGTGGGCGAGTAATAGCTCAGATCGACAGATGCATAGCCCGTGGCCTCGCCGTCGATGCCGGCGATGACGGTAATGGGCTTGGTCTCTTCGTTGCTGGGCTTGGAGCTCACCAGGTCCGCAATGGTGACGGTCTCGCCGTAGGTGAGTTTTTTGCTCGTGACTTTGAGCGTGGAGGGCGCCTTGGTTACCGTTACGGTTACGTTGTCGACGCTGCAAGGCTGATACCCAAGCTGGTCGCCCTTGCTCGCGGTGCCCTTGTACTTAACGGTAACGGCCGTGTGCTCACCGGCATCGGCGGGCAGCGTGAGGCCTTCGAACTCAAAATCATCAGTCGAAAGGTTGGGCACGTCTACGGTTTTGCCTTCATCGTTGATGTAGGTGACATGCGGGTTGAGGGCCTGGTAAAGTGCGTCGCGCATGACCGCGGCATCGGCGTTGTATTGGACGGACACGTTGACGTTGCATGACATCTGGGTCTTGTAACGTCCGTCGGTGATCTTTACAGTGAGCTCGACGGAGGAGGCGGGGTACTGGTCGTCTCCGCCATAAGCGATGCGGATTGTCTCGGTGGAGCCGTCGCCGTTGCCGCCGAACTCATGCTTGCCAAAGTTGGGCCAGCCGGGCGTGAAGTCGAGTTTCTTCCAGGGGTCGCCAAACAACGTTCCGCCGGCGTTATAGGTGATGGTAACGTCGTTCAAGGTAAGGCCTGCGGGAACACTGCCGGCTTGATCGAATGCGGCGGCGAAGACGATGGCGTCGTAGCTGTTCTTGTCTCTGCCGATAATGCCGGCCTCGGCGCCATCGATACCCTTGACGCCGGCTTTAACGGTTTCGACGGTGAGCGTGTAGTTTCCGTCCTTGGTGAGGGCGGGAACGCCTGCGACAGTTGCGATATGATTGGAGAACGTGGGGCTGGCAAGGTCGACTTCGCGGCCGTCGACGTCGTTGACGAGCTTAATGCCCGTGATGGCGTATCCTTCGGCGGGTGTGACGGCGATGTTGCCGGGATTCTTGTAGTTGACGACGATATTGCCGTTGGCGTCTGCCGTGTCTCCGCCGACAGTTGTTGTGTTCACGCCCTCGACGGGTTTGAGCTTAATGGTTGCCTGGGTTGCCGGCGTGTAGACGATGGATATGCTGGAATCCCGATTGCTAGGAATGGTGTAGGATCCATCGTCGTTGGGCGTTGCCGCGTTGCCATCGATTGTGACGGAGACGGTGTAGTCATCGCTCGTCACGACGGTGAAGGTTTTGCTGTCTCCGCTGTTGATTTTGTAATCGCCAGACACGGCCTCATTGTCGATGCGCGCGCCGCCGCCTTCCCAGCCGGATGCGGAGAAGTTGGCATTCCAGTAGCTCTGAACCTTAAGCGTGCCGCAGTCGGCCCATTCGAACCCGCGCCGATACTGCACGGTGTAGGTGGCACCGTTCGTTAGCGCAACGGCGTCATTGTTGGCTAGTGCATTGAGGCTAACGATTTCCTGCCCCGTGGAATCGAGGAGCCTGAACCTGCTGCGCGTAATCGATCCAGAGAAATTGCTATATATAAAGTTGTAGAGGTCCTTTTTCGTCGTGCCGTCGCCATGGAACGAGAAGGTCGTGCTGGCGGCCGTCGGAACGGCGGCTCGCGCGACGGCGTTCGAGGCGGAGCCGTTGTTGCTATTGGCATCGTTCTGGCCGACCGATGCGTCCTGCTGCGCCTGCGCGCTGACTGTAGCGCTGCCCGCGTCCTCGGTATCAGCGCCGGCGTCGTTGTTGGCTGCTGGGGCTTCTGCCTGCTGGTCGGTCGTCACCAACTCCGGGCTGTTAAGGGCCTCGGCAAAACCCGAGGTTGGAACCTGGCCCAGAGCCATGATAAGCGTCATGGCCCCGGCGATTCCTTGGTTAATACGTGCTTTTCTCATAGACGCGTCCTTTCGTGTGGCCGGGTGGGCGTCGACCCACTCTGCCAAGTTCGCTGTAAACGGTGACAGAAAAACGGACATTCAATTATAACGTTAAATCTAGAGAAAAAATCTGTAAAACCGCAGCTACCGGCACGATGTGACAAAAGGACAGTCCCTTTGTTACATCGTGCCGTCCGCGTCTAGCGTTCGTCCACAAGTTTGGCAACGAGGGCTTTGAGCTCGGCTACCTCTTGCTCGAGTTCTTTGACGCGGCGGGCGTTCTCGGTGATGCCCTGACGGTTGAGGGCGGACTGCTCGGCGGCATCGTCAGGCATGTACTCGCGGTGCTGCTTGGCGTCGAAGCTCTCCTCGAACACGCGGCAGCCGTTGCGCTTGATGATGCGTCCCGGTACGCCCACGACGGTGCAGTTGTCGGGCACGTCCTTGACGACAACCGAGTTGCCGCCGATTTTGACGTTGTTGCCGATGCGAATGTTGCCGAGCACCTTGGCGCCCGTGCCCACGGTGACGTTGTTGCCCAGGGTGGGGTGGCGCTTGCCGGTTTCGTTGCCGGTGCCGCCAAGCGTGACGCCCTGGTAGAGCACGCAGTTGTCGCCCACGATGGTGGTTTCGCCGATGACGACGCCCATGGCGTGGTCGATAAAGAAATGCTTGCCGATCTGTGCAGCGGGATGAATCTCGACCCCGGTGATGTGGCGGGTGATTTGCGAGAGCACACGGGCGAGCGAGCGATGACCGTGCTCCCACAGCCAGTGCTCGGGCACGTGGTTCCACTTGGCGTGCAGGCCAGGATAGGAAAGGAAGATGACCAAACCGTTTTGCGCGGCGGGGTCCTGCGTCTGGACGGTCTTGATGTCCTCGCGAATGGTATTGATAAAGCTCACCGGCCGCCCTCCCTTAGCGCCATGGCAATGCGATTCAATAAAGTATAGCGATTCGCTAGGGATTAGGAAGAATAATCTTGGCGGCTTTGCATGACAGGTGTCAGTTATGCAAACTTGCTGGTAATGGAGTCATGCTTTTGTGGGGTTGCGCACGAGGGGGCACCGCAACCGTATACTGGTCAACTTGGACGTATCCGCGCCCACAACTGAGAGGTTTTACTTCATGGGTTTCATCAATTTTATCGCCGAGCTACTCAAAGATCCGCGCACCGCGATTGCCAGCTGGATCGCCGCCGGCCCGCTTATGGCCTACGGCTGCGTGTTCCTCATTATCTTCGTTGAGACAGGCGTGGTGTTCTTCCCGTTCCTTCCCGGCGATTCACTGCTGTTTGCTTCGGGCTTCTTTGCCCATAACGGTGGCTTTAACATCGTGGCCCTGCTGGCCGTAGCATGGGCTGCTGCCATCCTGGGCGACCAGTGCAACTTTATGATCGGTCACTTCTTTGGCAAAAAGATCATCGCTTCGGGCAAGGTCAAGGCCATGACGCCCGAGCGTATCAAAAAGTCCGAGGACTTCTTGGACAAGTGGGGTCACCTGGCCATCTTCCTCGGCCGCTTCTTCCCGTTTATCCGCACCTTTGTGCCCTTCATTGCCGGCATGGGCGGCATGCACTGGCGCAACTTTGTCATCTACAACGTGCTGGGCGGCATTACCTGGTCGACGGTCTTTACACTGCTGGGCTACTTCTTTGGTGGCATCCCCTTTGTGCAGGAGCACTTTGAGTTGCTGATCATTGGCATCGTAGCCGTGTCGATCATCCCGACTGTGATCGGCCTGGTTAAGGCTAAGCTCGGCAAACAGAACGCGTAGGCGTCTAAAACCGATTGGTGCAAAAAGACCCGCCACTTGGATGACGGGTCTTTTTTGTTGTGCGAACGATATGTGGCGTTGAGTGCGAGGCTATTGGACCTCGCTCAACTTCTGCAGCACACGCCCTTGTACCTCAAGGTAATAGGCCTGGTCCTCGGCGGAAAGCGAGCTTTCATCGACGCTATCAAATTTCTGCGACCACTCGCTGTACTGCTGCATCATCGATCCGTAGTCGGCAAGCATCGATGCGGTGTCGTCTGAATTCTCGTACTTTTTCATGAACTCGACGTAGCTGTTCATAAACTGCTCGTAGCCGTCCATCATGGCACGGAAATCGGACGAGGATGTGGCTGGGGCGGATTCGGCCTGTGAATCAGTGGCTACCGCATCGGTGTCGTCGGCCGCGTCTGCCTGTTCGCTGTTGTCCTGCGGCTTCTCGAGCTCGATGTCGAGGGACTTTGAGCTGCTGTAGTAGGACAAGGTCAGTTTTGCTCCGCTGGGTGCCGTTGCCTCAAAATCATCGGTGCCTTCGCCCGAGAAATCGGTATAGCCGGCTTCTTTGCAAGCAACGACGTAGCTATCGTAGTCTGCTTGTGAGACCTCTTTCAGCGTTGCCGAGAAAGATTCGGAGCTGTTCTCGTATATCTCGCCCTTGTTTGTCTTGGGCTTGGGCAGTTCGGTCGCGAGACCGCTGCTGGGCCAGGTGAATGTTTCGACGGTTTTTGAGGGGCTCGAAGAACTGCAGCCGCCCACACAGGAGCTGATGCGTGCCAAGATAATCAGGATAACAAGCACTGCCAGAACGATCGGCCATTTTTTCTTACCTTTGGGCGGCTTGCCGTCAGGCGTCGACACCGTTTGGGGGACGCCATTATCCCCGCTGCCCGAAGCTTCCCAATCCATAGTTGTTCCTTCCCTCGATATGGATGACACTGTTTCGAATTGTGGCTGTGGGCTGCGGGGATTTCATCAGCTGCCAACTGAATCTGGTGAGAAATTCAGTTGGCAGCTGATGAAATTATTTGCCCGGTGTTTAGGATGGGAAGAAAACGTTGGACGGGAGATGGCGGCGTGGACGAGTATAATCTGGCACCCGGCGAGCTCATCATCATGCAGACCTCGAATGTGCGCTTGGGCGTTGGCTCTGGTAGCGAGGCTCTCGATGAGATTGTGCTTACAAATATGAATCTAATCTTGGTCGCAACGGTCTCCGAGGGGCTGTTTAAAACTCGACGCTATCTCAAGCGCTGCCCGCTCGATTCGATTCTGTGTTCGGCAGATGTTCCCCAGGCTATCGCAGCACGTGTGAATAGTACGCCGGTGCTGCGAGTCGCATTTTCGGAGGAGACCGTTACGGTGAGCTTTACCGAAGGCGGCAAGCGCCTGGCCGACCGTTGGGCCGAAAGCGTGCGCCGCGCGGCGGCGGGCAACATCGATGCCATTGATACCTCGGAGCTTCCCTCGGGCACTGCGGCAGAGATTGCAGATTTTGTAGACGGTGCCGTGGGCGTTGTCGGGGCAGTTGGCGACTCCATTGGCAGTGCCTTGGGTGCTTCTCTGAAGGTGCAAAAGCCTCATGCCGAGAAGATGGCCGCAAAGGTGACAGCAAAGTGTCCCGGATGCCATGCGCCCGTCGCGGGACGCAAAGGCCAAGGCGTTGTTTGTTCGTACTGCGATACCAAGTTTGTGCTGTAGGGTGAGGTAATCGTGGGTATTGTAAATGTTGCGATTGACTCGCTTGGCGGCGTCCTTGCCGATCAATGGAAAGATATTGTCACTGCCAGTCATTTTGACGAGCACGTTGTTGTCGCTCCGGGGGTGCGTAAGGTTGGGCAAAACGGGCGTGGCGGAAACTACGGATCGAGTGACGTTCTGTCCAACGGCTCGCTCATTTTTGTTCCCGAGAACACCGCGGCGTTTATTTTTAGTCAGGCGGGCATCGAGCAAGTTATAACGGAACCGGGCGGTTTTGAGTATCGCGACGGCGAAGCGTCGCTTTTTGATGACCACGACCGTGAGGAGCAGGGCGTCCTCAAAATGGTCCTCGGACAGGCGGCGCGTCGTGTCGGCCATGCTGGTATGTCACCGTCGCAGAAGCGTGTGGCGTTTGTCAATCTGCGCGAAATCCGCGGCATCAGGTTTGGCACGCGTGGACCGCTTGCGTATAACGACTTGTTTTACGGCGCGGATCTTGAGGTCTTCGCGTATGGTCAGCTGTCGCTGCAGGTAGTGGATGCCGAGCGTTTTATCAGGAATTTTCTTCCTGCGAACGTCTATAGCTATTCGTTTGACGACCCGCGCGCACGGAGCATGCTGATTGCAGAGTTTCTGGCTTCGCTCATCGTGGCCACGAATGCCTTGTCGTCCGAGGTCCGAATTTCGCAGCTGCCGTCACACGTCAACGAAATTCGCCATATGATCCTGGACGAGGGCGATAACGCGGGGTCATGGCAAGATCGCTTTGGCATCAAGCTTGTGCAAGTCGCCATCGAAAACATTGAATTCTCCGATGAGTCGCGCGAGCTTATCAAGAGCTATGCGAAAAAGAAGCTGGATGTTAGCGCTTACGAGGGGGTTTCTAAGCAGGCAGCCGATGTGGCGGCTCAGCAGATGATTGCCGAGGGCGTACGCGAGAACGGGTTTGGCGCCGCGGGCGGCATGGTGCTCGGCATGGGGCTGGCGGGAATGCTCAACCCCCGTAACGCTTCTGTAGAAGGCGGCGCGGGCGCGGACTGTACGCCGGATACGACGGAGCCCAAGGAGACGCCAGGAGGTGGTGCCGAGTCCGCGCGGACGCTTGAGGATCAAATAGAGGCCGTAAAGAAATTCAAAGAGCTTCTCGATGCCGGGATTTTGACGCAAGAGGAGTTTGATGCCAAGAAGCGTGAGATTCTAGGGCTGTAGAAGTATGGAAGGGCCGGCGCGATGCCGGTCCTTCTTTGTGCTGCGGAATTATTCGCGGTGCCCTCCGGTTCTACCACTGGGCGGCGTAGATATCGCAGCTTGCGTGCGGGGGCGGATTGTGGACATCGACCGAAACGGGGGTCGTGGAACCGACGGCGGGGCAGTCGGAAAAGTTGTTATAGCCAGCAACGATGTTGCCCTGCTTGTCGCGCAGGATGGCCGATAGGAACACCTGGGTCTTATCAAAGCCGCTCGGGGCGCTTTGGAGTTTGAGCTTTGCCAAGAATGACTGCATGCCGTCTGTCCCAGCGGATTCGGTACTATCGAAAATTTCGTACACCGGCGCTTCGGTGGCGGTGGCAAGTGCAACGCCGCTGGGTGTGACTGCCTCGAACTCAACGCGCGCGGGAGCGGTGCCATTTCCCGTCTGATCGCCAAAGTAGGCGGTCTGGCCGGGCTCGATGGCGCTGTAGGTTTTCTCATCCGTAAAGATCAGGTTATCGTCCGCATCGTATCCGGAGATCTTAATGGTGGGAAATGCGATAGCGGCAGTGCCGTCGGAGTTTTTAAGGCCGATGCCAAAGTGGACGTACCCGTGCCCATCAACCGACCAGCCTGATTCCGCAATCGAGAGCTCGGCGGATAAACGGTTGGTATTGCTAGCCGAATTTGCTTTTTTGGATGTCGAAACGCCATCAGACTGGCCGGCTTGCGATGAGGACGTGGGCCCGTTGTTGCTTTCTCGGTCGGCGTGGAATGTCGAGATGGCAATCGCGCCGACTGCCATCAGCCCGGCAAGCATCGCGGTGACGAGTGCCAGTTTTAGCAACAGGCCGCCAAAGGTCCGCGTCCTGCTTTTGCCTGGATTGCGCTTAGGCGCATGCGTGCCCGCCGCCATTTGGGCATGGTCGACCTGCCCATCTGTGCCAGAAGATGCCCTGTCGTTTCCCGGTCGAGACGAGCCGGCGAGCGCCCCTGCCAGCTCTGCTGCAGACTGAAATCGCGCGCTTGGCTCAAACGAGCAGGCGCACGTGATGGCATGGGCGAGCGTCGCGGGTGCATTATCAAGATTCTTCTTAAGAATCTGCTCGTAAGCCTCGTCATCGGGCCGGACACCCGTAAGCGCAAAGCCAAGAACGCGTCCGATGGAGTAGACATCACTTCGCGCATCGGTCTGGGCAAAGCCGTATTGTTCGGGCGAGGCGAACCCCCAAGTTCCGAGGGAAGTCGTGTCCTTGCTTGCCCCTTCGACGCGCATGCGGGCAATACCGAGGTCGATGAGGTGCGCGCCGTTCGCGGCAACCACGATATTGTTGGGGGAAATGTCACGGTGGACGATACCGTGTCTGTGGAGCTCCTCGGCCGCCTCGCAAAGCTCGATGCCAAGCGATGTCGTCTCTTCCGGCGTCAACGGCCCATCGGTTTCGATAACTTTGGAAAGCGACCGACCCGGCACAAAGTCGTAGACGACAACAAAGTGCTCGGGTAGTTCGTAGGTCGCCTCAACGCGGGGAAGGCGGGGCGAGCTGCATTCTGTGAGTGCCGACCATACATTGCGGCGGGCAAGCTCCTGTCGAATCTTCTTTCGCACGAAGGGACCGGCTCCGTCAATCGTGACGAGTTCGGTAATGCCGTCTTCGCCGCGTGCGAGCACCTGCTCGACGCGATAGGTGTCGTCAAGGCTCATGGCATGCATGAGCTGGTTGTCGTTCAAGCCGTCCTCCCTTCATGGTAGCTGGGCAAATGCCCCAAAAATAATATGCCAACGATTGTTCTGTTTGTTCAGTTGGCAACTGAATCGCGTATGGAGACGATAGGCCGCGGGGCTCGCGCGGACGTGGGCGTTTATTTGAGTGGGTTGGTTCCCAGAAGCGTTTTTTCACCCAGGCGGTAGAGCTCGTCGTCGGTGCACGCTCGGCTCATGCCGCGTTCGATGCACCAGATGACGATGGCGTCGCGGCGATCCTTGCACCAAAGCTCGGCGACGCTATCGAGTCTCAGAAGGCGCTGCGTCTCTCGAAGCGTGCAGCCGATGCCGAGTGCCAACATGATGGCGTGGTCGCGGCCGGGGCGGCTTTTGCCGGCAAAGATGTCGTACACAACGGTCGGGTTAAGGCCCGAGTTGCGTGCGACGTCCGAGCGCTTGATGCGGCGCGCGTCGATGAGGCAGCGCAAGTACGAGGGAAGCGTTTGGTCGACGGTTTCGCCTTCGTCCAGATAGGCGTCGATGCTCGAACTGGCCAACAGCCGCTTGAGCAGGTCTTCCGTCAAGTGTTCGCGTTTGTTCTGAGTTGCCAAGGGGGCTCCAATCATCGTCTCGACTTAGAGTATATCGATAGGGCGGTCGCGGGGCGCATGGGGCGAGCGGACGCCGCGGCTTGGAGGACGCCTATTTACCCTGGTGAATTCCGAAGCAAATGAAAATACTTTACTTAGTTAAAGAAAAACGTTTTATCCGACGCGCGCGGGGAGTACAATCTCGTCCATGCGAATCGACGTGCCATCGGCTTCGATGTTGCCCGCGTGTCCCGTCCGGCTCTACGCTCCGGGCGTGCGACGTTGCGACACGGTCGGCCTCGGTCCTTGCGTGCGGGTTCGCGAGTATGCAACTGTGTATGTAAGGAGCGACATATGACTGTCGAGAAGAAGGATATCGATTGGGGTAGCCTCGGCTTTGGCTACATGAAGACCGATTACAGCTACGAGGCTCATTGGAAGGATGGCGAGTGGGACGAGGGCGGCCTGACCACCGACCACACCATGCATGTCTCCGAGTGCGGCGGCATCTTCCATTACTGCCAGGAGGTCTTTGAGGGCCTGAAGGCCTACACCGCCGAGGATGGCAGCATCGTCTGCTTCCGTCCCGACATGAACGCTGAGCGCATGTATAACTCTGCCCAGCGCCTCGAGATGCCGCCGTTCCCCAAGGACAAGTTCGTTGAGGCCGTCAAGCAGGTCGTTTCTGCCAATGCTGCCTGGGTTCCGCCTTTCGGCTCCGGTGCGACCCTGTACGTGCGTCCGTTTATGATTGGCTCTGGTGACGTGATTGGCGTGGCTCCTGCTCCTGAGTACACGTTCCGCATTCTCGTGACTCCGGTCGGTCCGTACTTTAAGGGCGGCCTTAAGCCCGTTAAGCTGCGCGTTTCCGAGTATGACCGTGCAGCCCCGCATGGCACCGGCAACATCAAGGCCGGCCTGAACTACGCCATGTCCCTTAAGCCCACGATGGAGGCCCATCGCGAGGGCTATGCCGAGAACCTGTATCTTGACTCCGAGTCTCGCACCTATGTCGAGGAGACCGGTGGCGCCAACGTCCTGTTCGTGAAAGAGGACGGCACCCTCGTCGTTCCGCAGTCGCACACCGACTCGATCCTGCCCTCCATCACCCGTCGCTCGCTCGTTCAGGTCGCTCAGGACCTGGGCATGACCGTTGATCAGCGTCCCGTCGAGTGGGCCGAGGTTAAGGCCGGCACCTTTGTCGAGTGCGGTCTGTGCGGCACCGCTGCTGTTATCTCCCCAGTCGGCGAGATTGACAACAAGGTTTATGGTGCCGACGAGACCGTGACCTTCCCGGCTGGCTGCACCGAGATCGGCCCTGTTATGAAGAAACTTCGCGAGACCCTGACTGGTATTCAGTCTGGTGCTGTTGAGGATAAGCACAACTGGGTTTACACCGTCGCGTAAGCTGTCTTGTATGTTCGGCCCGAGGGCGACCTTCCTTTCCGGCGCGTCC
Source organism: Collinsella sp. HCP3S3_E5 (assembly GCF_052067635.1). Lineage (NCBI taxonomy): Bacteria > Bacillati > Actinomycetota > Coriobacteriia > Coriobacteriales > Coriobacteriaceae > Collinsella > Collinsella sp. HCP3S3_E5. The sequence continues at coordinate 53,264 of NZ_JBQHQF010000008.1, forward strand.
TCGGATATGAAAGAACCCCCGCTGCGCACTACGTGCGGCGGGGGTTCTTTCGTCCTGCGGAGTGCGCTTGGGTGTGGGCTCCATAAGGAGCTTGGCCCTAGTGACCCCGCGCAGTTCTGTAGGAAAACCGCGCACCAGGAAGAGGTGCGTGCGCGGTTTTCCGGTTGCCGCTCGCCTGGGGTGGGACGGGGAGTACATTTTTGGGAGTTTTCAGCAGCCGGGTGCGCATGCATACGGGATTTTGGGCGAAAGTCAGGCGCCGTGAGCCGCATCCTGTAGAAAATGAGTGATCCCTGAGGTGCTGAGGGCTCAGAATCAGGGTTTTCAACGCGGTTTTGTGGGTCCGTTCCTGTTCCTTTGGGCTCCAGGATGCTGAAAACTCCAAAATTTGCACGCCGCCCTCTGGGGTACCTGCGGGCAAAAAGCAACCGTCCCGCCGAAGTATGCATTCGACGGGACGGTTTATGCGGTTTATGTATATACCCGATTAAGGATACGCTGCGGATCTGTTAGAACTTGACGGTCGGTGCCTGGCGGGCAGCTTCGGCGGCCTCAAAGCCCTGGCGCTCCTTAAACTGGAAGATGCCGGCAAAGATAACGGCCGGGAACGTCTGGATGGCGTTGTTGTAGCTGAGCACGCAGTCGTTGTAGCTCTGGCGCGCGTAGCTCACCTTGTTCTCGGTGTCCTCGAGCGTAGCCTGGAGCTGCATAAAGTTGGTGTTCGCCTTAAGGTCGGGGTAGGCCTCGGCCACGGCAAAGAGCTGGCGCAGTGCACCGGTCAGCACGTTGTCGGCTTCCATTTTGGCCTCGGGGGTGGTGGCGCTTACGGCGGTGTTGCGCGCGTTGATCACGGCGGCGAGCGTGTCCTGCTCGTGCTTGGCGTAGCCCTTGACGGTCTCGACCAGGTTGGGGATCAGGTCGTTGCGGCGCTGCAGCTGCGTGTCGATGTTCTGCCAGGCGTTATCGATACGATTGCGCTTGGTAACCATGTTGTTGTAGATGCCAGCGATGGCGCAGCCGATCACAACGACAACAACGATACCGATGATGACGGGAAGCATGATGTCTCCGTTTCGAATGGCAGCGGCGTTTTGCGCCGGCCGTTGTTGGTATAACGTATCTAGTATACCCGCAACCTTTGGCGGTGCCGAACTTTCCGGTAAGCGTTTTGTTTCAACCAGGGAGGGGGCGCCAATATCGAACGGGTGGTACAGGTGTAAGATATGCGACAAATTACGGAATGCTGTCTACGCCTTGAGGATGGTGATACGGATGGACCTTCGCATCAAGAAAACCTATCGTGCCCTGTTCGACGCCTTTACCGAGCTTTTGGAAGAGCATCGGTTTGAGGATTTGACGGTTGCCATGCTTTGCGACCGGGCCCTGATTCGCCGCACGACGTTCTATAAGCATTTTCGCGATAAAAACGATTATTTTGCCTTCTATATCGATGAGCTTATGACGGGCTTGCCCCAAAACCAGACCGACGCAGCGGACGCGGAGCCGCTTGTGGATGTACAGGCGCTTCGCCATGAGGTCTTTGACGATGCCATGAATATGGTACTGGCGCATGAGCAGCTCATGGATAACCTTTTGGCGAGCAGCATGTCGGGCATGCTGACCGGCATGATTTGCGACCGCATCGCGCATTCCATCCGTGAGCGCGTGATGAGCTCGCTTGCCGAAGACGCCCTGGCGCCCGTTTCGCTCGAGACGACATCGGAATTTATCGCCGGTGGCATTATTCGAGTGTTCACAAATTGGTGGGAATCGGGCCACGATCTTGAGAGTCGACCCGAGATGGCCGACGTGGTCGATGCGCTGTTTGAGCGCACCATGACGCCGGTGAATCACTAAGGTGGCGGAGAGAGGGGGATTCGAACCCCCGGAACGCTCTCGCGCTCAACGGTTTTCAAGACCGCCGCATTCAACCGCTCTGCCATCTCTCCGTGAGTCGTAATGATAGCATCGTTTTGAATTTGCAACAGGGAAGGCGAACGATGACGATCACTGAAATCGACGAGAAGTTCATGCGCGAGGCGCTGGCGGAGGCGCGCGCCGCTGCGACAGTGGGCGAGGTGCCGATTGGTGCTGTGGTGGTGCGTGCGGGCGAGATTGTCGCGAGGGCGCATAATCGCCGTGAGCTCGACCAGGACCCTTCGGCACATGCCGAGTTTTTGGCCCTGTGCGCCGCCGCTCAGACGCTTGGGCGTTGGCGCCTTTCCGATTGTACGGTCTACGTGACGCTCGAACCCTGCTGCATGTGCGCGGGGCTTATGGTTAACGCGCGCGTGGGGCGTTGTGTGTATGGTGCGGCCGATGCCAAGGCGGGCGCGGTGGGCTCGCTGTATGACCTCAATGCCGATTCGCGCCTGAACCATCGGTTTAATGTGGCCGCCGGCGTGCTGGCAGACGAGTGTCGTGAGGTGTTGAGCGGCTATTTTAGTGGGCTGCGTGACACCGATGGTGCTGTCTGCGGTTGTGGGGCCGATCTTGAGGCGCATGTCGCTCATGCCAAGGCACTCACGTGTGCCGAAGATATTGCCGTTGAGGCGGTCGATTTTGGTGTCGCGTGCCGCCGGCCCCGCCGTGTGCTGCTGGCGATCGACTCCTTTAAGGGCAGCGTTTCGAGTGCACAGGCGGAGGCGGCCGTTGCCGAAGGCGTGTGCCAGGTGTGGCCCGATGCCGAGCTGAGCGCTTTGCCGCTGGCAGATGGTGGCGAGGGAACGCTCGATGCCGTCGCCGCGCGCGGCGGCGAGCTTGTGACCTGCGAGGTTGCAGGCCCCTTGGGCGACCGCGTGTCTGCACGGATGCTGGTGGACGGCGAGCACGAGTCGGCTTTAGTTGAGATGGCCGAGGCGGCGGGTATTGGGTATTCGCCCTGCACGGAATCGGCGGCGATCGCGGCTTCGACCTATGGCGTGGGCGAGCTCATGCTTCGCGCGGTCCGTGCTGGGGCAAAGACTATCTATATTGGCTTGGGCGGCAGCGCTACCAACGATGGCGGCGCCGGTATGCTGCAGGCGCTGGGCGCGCATCTTGTCGATGAGTGTGGCTGCAATATCGCCCCCGGTCTTGCGGGCCTCGAACACGTGGTGAGTATCGATTTGGCGCCAGCGCTTTGGGCGCTGAATGGCGTGCGTATCGTGGTGCTTTCCGATGTTGAGAATCCGCTCGTGGGGCGTCGCGGCGCGCTTGCGGTGTTCGGTGGACAGAAGGGTCTGCCGACGGGGGATGCCGAGGCCCTGGGCAAATACGACGGATGGATGGTCGGCTACGGTCGTCTGCTCGATGCGGCGATTTTCGAGATGCGAGCCCAGAAGCTTCTGCGCGCGCCCGAGGGTGCACGGTCATTTGGCTCGGTGCTTGGTGTGCCCGGTGCCGGTGCCGCCGGCGGCTTGGGTGCCGCGCTGCTGGCGCTCGGTGCGGAGCTGCGCTCGGGCGTGGAGACGGTGCTCGATTTGATTGGGTTTGACGAGTGCGTGCGCGATGCCGACCTGGTCATAACGGGCGAGGGCAATATGGACGAGCAATCCGCCGCCGGTAAGGCGCCGGTGGGCGTGGCCCGTCGTGCGAAGCGATATAGCAAGCCGGTGGTCGCCGTCGTGGGCGGTCGTGCCGACAACCTGGATGCGGTGTATGGACAGGGTATCGACTTGGTTCTGCCGGTTTGCCGCAGGCCCATGCCCCTTGACCAAGCGCTCGACCCCCAGGAAGCCACAACCAACCTCATCTGTGCCGGCGAGGCAGCCGCTCGAGCCTACGACCTCGGCCGTATTTAAGTTTATCCAGGCAACTCAAAAGTAGTCTTTTTGGCCCCGTCCCAAATTAGCTACCTTGCCCCATCGGGCGGGAGCAGGTAAGATATATCGAGCGCCAAGCGCGCTCGATGGGTTCGGATGACGACATGTTCCGAATCTGGTCAGGTCCGGAAGGAAGCAGCCATAAGGAGCCTCTGTCGGGCATCCGAATCCATCGAGCGCACGGGCGCTTTTTTGGTGCTGCGATGCGGTCCCGGTGCCGGCGGGCTGTTTGGTGTCTCGCTGGTCCTCGGCTTTGCCTGCGGGATCGCTCGACTGCCAAACAGCCCGCCGGCACCGGGACTACTTCGTCCAAAAATCACCCGTAGAGGGCGCATTTATCTGAAGAATTGAATCCCGTGTCTTGCGGCGCTCGCTGGCGTTGCCAAAACATCGGCTGCTACATGCCTTGGGCGCTAGTGACCGTCGCCCTTACATCTGTAACGAGTTGCTTACGCATCTCCAGGGCTCGCCGTACTATCATGAATCAGATTGAAGAGAGATGATGATAGGGAGCGCCTTCTATGATTGAGCTGCTCAGGCGTTTTGGTGGTAAGTTTCTCCGGTATATGGTGATTGGCCCTGCGTGTAAGTTGATCGAAGTGATTTTTGACCTGCTTACGCCGCTGGTGATTGCCCAGATGATCGATAAGGGTATTGGCGCGCGCGATGTCAACGCCGTCGTCCACTACGGTATGGTGCTCGCCGCCATGGCTGTGATCGGCATCTCGTTTACGCTCGTCTGCCAGAAGATGGCGGCGCTCACCTCGCAGGGCATGGGCACCGACATCCGCGGCGCACTCTACCAGCACATCAATAAGCTGAGCTATGCCGAACTCGACCGCTTTGGCACGCCGTCGCTCATCACGCGCATTACCAACGATGTCAACCAGGTGCAGCTTGCCGTGGCGCTGGGCGTGCGCATGCTCATTCGCTGGCCCTTCTTGGCGGTGGGCTCTATGTGCGCGGCCCTTGCCATCGACCTTAAGCTCGGCGTGATCTTTTTGATTTGCACGCCCGCCATCGGCTTGGTGTTTTGGTTTGTCATGGCGCGCTGCATTCCGTACTACAAGCAGCTGCAGGCAAAGCTCGACCGCATCGCACTCATTTGCCGCGAGGGGCTTTCGGGCGCCCGCGTGGTCCGCGCCTTTGTACGCGAGGATCACGAGCGCGAGCGCTTTGCCCAAGCCGCCGACGACCAGGCCCATACCGCCATCGCGGTGGGCAAGCTCTCGTCGATCCTTAACCCCGTAACGTTTTTGATGATGAACCTAGGCGTGTGCGCCATCCTGTGGGTGGGCGGCATCCAGGTCAACGCGGGTGAGCTTACGCAGGGCCAGGTTATGGCGTTTGTGAACTACATGACGCAGACGCTCACCTCCATCGTGTACGTCGCCAACCTGGTCGTGGTCTTTACCAAGGCGAGCGCCAGCGCGTCGCGCATCAACGAGGTGCTCAATTGTGATCCGAGCATCACCGACGAGGGCAACCAGCCGGTCGCGCTGCCCAAGCCGAGCGAACTGGCGGGTGGCGTTGTTCCGGTTCCCGCACTGAGCTTTGACCATGCGAGCTTTTCGTTTGGCGCGGGCGCGGTAAATGCCGTGAGCGATGTGACCCTGGAGCTGCCGGCGGGCAAAACGCTCGGCATTATCGGTGGCACGGGTAGCGGCAAGTCCACACTCGTCTCGCTTATCCCACGCCTGTACGATGCGAGCACCGGCAGCGTGAGCGTGATGGGTGCCGACGTGCGCACCTGGCCGCTCGACCAGCTGCGCCGTGTGGTCGCGACCGTTCCGCAGCGCGCGTCGCTGGTGAGCGGCACCATCCGCAGCAACTTGACCTGGCGCGATGAGGCGGCAACCGACGAGGAGCTTTGGGCGGCGCTCGATATGGCGCAGGCCAGCGAGTTTGTGCGCAACAAGCCGCAGGGCCTCGATGCCCCGGTCGAGGCGGGCGGTAAGAACTTCAGCGGTGGCCAGCGTCAGCGCCTGACTATCGCGCGTGCCTTAGTGGGCTCGCCGCAGGTTCTGATTATGGATGACTCCGCCTCGGCGCTCGACTTTAAGACCGACGCAGCGCTTCGCCGTGCCATTCGCGAACGAAGCGTGTGCGGTACCGCCGAGGGCGGGCTGCCGCTGACGACCATCATCGTGAGCCAGCGCGTCTCGACCGTGCGCGACGCCGACGTGATTTGCGTACTCGACCACGGCTCGGTCGCGGGCTTGGGCACGCACGATGAGCTGTATGCAAGCTGCCAGCTCTACCGCGAGATTTGCCAGTCGCAGCTTCGCCGCGAGGAGCTCGAGGGTCAGCAGGGGGGTGCGGCGCCCACGCCCGCTCCAAGCCCCGCGCCCGTCCCAGGCGCCCCGACCGCCCCCGCATCCGTCTGCGCAAAGGAGGGCTGCTAAATGAATCCCTACACTTCCTCCGGTTCGGTCGCCACGATGACGGCCAACGTGTCCGGCAACGATAACCTCAGTGACTTGGGTGACGGCCCGCGTCAGCCCGGCGACCCCGAGCGCTATCCCGTGGGCGCGGTAACTCGCCGCCTGCTGGGCTATGTTCGTCCGCACCGCATTTCGTTTGTAGCGTCGTTTGTGAGTGCCGCCGCTTCGGTGATCTTGCAGCTCTACACGCCCATTCTCGTCGGCGAGGGCATCGACCTGATTGTCGCCGCCGGGCAGGTGGACTTCGATGCGCTGCTGCCGCTCGTTACCAGACTCGCGCTCGTCGTGGTGGGGGCCGCGGCCTTTCAGTGGCTGCAGGGCTACTGCGTCAACCGCCTGTCCTACGAGACGGTGCGCGACATGCGCGTGGAGGCGAGCGATAAGCTCAGCCGCATGCCGCTCAGCTTTATCGACAGCCATGCCCACGGCGACCTTATGGGCCGCGTGGTCAACGATGTCGATCAGGTGGGCGATGGCCTGCTGCAGGGCTTTACCCAGCTTTTCACCGGCGTTATCACCATCGTGGGCACGCTCGCGTTTATGCTCTCCATCAGCCTGACCATGACGCTCGTGGTGGTGCTCGTCACGCCGCTTTCCATTTTTGCAGCCGGTGCTATTGCCAAGCTCTCCAACAAAAGCTTTACGGCACAGCAGCGCATCCAAGGCCAGCTCGGTGGTCATATCGAGGAGTACGTGGGCGAGCAGAAGCTTGTCGACGCCTTTGCCTATGGCTCCAACGCGCAAGCGAGCTTCGATGCCCTCAATGCCGAGCTCTACACCGCGGGCGAGCGCGCGCAGTTTATGGGTTCGCTCTCCAACCCCGGCACGCGCTTTATCAATAACATCATCTATGCCGTGGTCGCTGTGATCGGCTGCGTGGGCGTGATCACGGGCGTGCCCGCGGCGCTTACGGTGGGCGGCGTGCAGATTTTCCTGTCCTATGCTAACCAGTACACCAAGCCGTTCAACGAGGTCACCAACGTTATTACGCAGATCCAGGCGGCGTATGCCTCGGCGCGCCGCGTGTTTGCGCTGCTCGATGCGCGCGAGCAGGAGCCCGACGCGTCGGACGCTATAGAGCTTGCCGCACCGCAGGGCGAGGTCGCCTTTGAGCATGTGGACTTTAGCTACGTGTCCGACCGCAAGCTGCTGCAGGATATCTGCATCGAGGCCAAGCCCGGCATGCGCTTTGCCCTGGTCGGCCCTACGGGCTGTGGCAAGACAACGCTCATCAATTTGCTGCTGCGTTTTTATGATATCGATGCCGGCCGCATTGCGGTCGATGGCCGTTCCTCGCGTGACTACACGCGCGCAAGCCTGCGCCGTGCCTTTGGCATGGTGTTGCAGGATACGTGGCTGTTCGAGGGCACGGTGGCAGATAACATAGCCTACGGCTGTCCCGATGCCACGCGCGAGCAGGTTATCGAAGCTGCCAAGCGCGCGCATGCGCACAAGTTTATCGTGCAGCTGCCGCAGGGCTACAACACGGTGATTGGCGAGGACGGCGGCACGTTTAGCCAGGGTCAAAAACAGCTGCTGTGCATCGCGCGCGTCATGCTCACCGACCCGGCGATCTTGCTGCTGGACGAGGCGACCTCGAGCATCGACACCCGCACCGAGCTGCAGGTGCAGGCGGCATTCGACGAGCTCATGGCCGGTCGCACAAGCTTTGTGGTGGCGCACCGCCTGAGCACCATTCGCAACGCCGACTGCATTCTGGTGATGCGCGACGGCGAGATTATCGAGCGCGGCACACACGACGAGCTGCTGGCGGCAGACGGCTTCTATGCCGATCTTTACCGCAGCCAGTTTGCGCAGTAGGGGCCACCGATTAGCGGCCGGTGGTTTACATCTGTCACGTTGGTACTAAGATATTCATCTAATAAATTGCATTAGTGGCTTTAGTTTTGGGGGAAACGAGGCAACGTGACTATGACGTGCTCTTTGGTGGTTAACAGCAAGAGCGGCAATACCAGGATGGTTTCGGGCGCGATCAAGCGCGCTCTGCAGGCTGCGGGTGTTGAGTTTGTCCATGCCGCGGCGTTGAGCGACGATGCGGATGCAGATCAGGTTGCGCTCGAGGCGCAGGGCGCCTGCGCGGCCGACACGGTGCTCGTCGGTTTTTGGTGTGACAAGGGCGCGTGCACGCCTTCGGTCGCGGCGTTGCTCTCCACCTTGCACGGCAAGCGCGTCTTTTTGTTTGGCACCTGCGGTTTTGGCGCCGACCAGAGCTATTATCAGCAGATTATCGATCGCGTGACCTCCAATTTGGCCAATGATGCCGAGCTTGTAGGTTGGGCGATGTGCCAGGGCAAGATGGGCCCTGCGGTCAAGCAGCGCTACGAGGCCATGCTCGAGCAAGATTCCGACAACGCCCGCGCTAAGTTGCTGCTCGACAACTGGGTTGCCGCGAAGGACCATCCGACCAAGGAAGATCTGGACAACATGGCGGCAGCCGCCAAGAAGGCCGTGCTGGGCGAGTAGGTCTATCGCTGCCGCGCGTGCGAAATAATACAGAAGAGAAAGCCTCGAAATCCTCGAGGCTTTTTCTTGACACTCGCGGGAGCAACCGTGGCAAGCGTTTGGCGAGCGCAGTTTCTCTTCAGCCCACTCAGCCCGCAACGGGTGAGGGGCGACGGCAGGCGGAGGTACGGGAAAGGTCTGTCGCGAGTTCCGCACGCATAGGGGGCCACTTAATGTGGCCCCCGTCTTGCGCAGGACTGTTTGAGCAGCAGGCCTTTCCCGTACCTCCGCCTGCCGTCGATTCGGGCCCCCGACCCCGTTACTTGATCCCCGCTACTTGATCTTGGTCGTACCCGGCGCCAGGTTGGGGTCGGTCTCGTTGGCCTCGGTCTGGAGGTGTTCGGTGTACACGTTCTTGCCGTCGCGGAACATCTCGTAGTACTGCATCTTGGCGTAATCCTCGCGCGCCTTGGTGGCCGCCGCGGCGACGGCGTCTTCGCCGGTGACGTTGGAGGAGAGCGCCCAGCGCAGGCTAGCGTCCTCGTAGCCCACCGAGTTGATGGCGGGCAGCGACTTGCGCAGCGTCATGTGCGCTTTCTGGTAGTCGGTCAGTGGTGCGCCGATCAGCTGCATCAGCTGGGTGGACAGGTAGTTGATGGACAGGTCGTCGACCTCGCTCGCCTGGTCGCAGCCGGCAACGTCGTAGTTGGCCCAGATGATGTAGTCGGTCTGCCACAGGCGCTCCTGATGCGTGGCGTCGTCCTCGCCGGTAAACCACTTATCGTTGAACTTGGACGGGAAGAACGGCTGATGGTCGCCCCAGAACACCACGACCACCTTGCGGTCGAGATTGCGCAGGGCATTGAGGAAGTAGCGCAGCGCCTGGTCGGACTGCTCGATGCACGAGACGTACTCGTCGACATCGGAGAGTGTGCCGTCCTCGATGGTCTTGGCGTCCAGATCGGTCGTGTCGATGTTCAGGTGCATCTGCTTATCTGCCGGCAGCAGGCCCGTATCGTAGCCCGAGTGGTTCTGCATGGTCACGTCAAAGATGAACTGCGGGTCGGCGTTCTGGTTGAGCAGCTCAAGGATTTTGTCGTAGGTTGCCTGGTCGGTCACCATGCCGCGCAAGGTGTCGGCTCCCTGGAAGTCGTTGATAGACAGGAACTGGTCAAAGCCAAAGTCCTTGTAGACGTTCTCACGGTTCCAGTTGGTTGCGTGGTTGGGGTGCATGGCCGTTGTGGAATATCCGAGCGACTTGAACTGCTCTGCCAGGTTTCCGGTCGTTTCCATGTTGTAGATGGTGTAGGGGTACACGCCCGAGCCCAGGTTGGCCATGGAGTTGCCGGTCATAAACTCAAACTCGGTATTGGCGGTGCCGCCGCCGTAGGCGCTCACGTAGAGCTTGCCGCGGCTGAGGCAGTCGGACAGGTTCTTAAAGTACTGCGGGCCCTCGTAGCCGGCGTGCATCTCCTGATAGATCGAAAGATCCGAGAAGGTCTCGTTCATAATGGCGATGACCGTGGGCTTCTCGCTATCGAACTGCTCTTGGGCGGCGGTACGGGCGTCGCTTGTGGCGGCATCGGACTTGTCATAGGCCTTGGCATACTTTTTGAGCGTTGCCTTGGCGTCGTCGGCGGAGTAGTTGGCGGGTTTGGGCGGCTTGATGGACTGTGCCGCACTAATAAAGGCAGGCAGATAGCCCTCGCGCCAGTAGCTCTCGAGCGGGCGCCAGGTGTAGACGGTGATGCCGAGGGTGTTGTAGTAGTCGATAAGCGTGACATGCGCGGTCACGCCGCCCAGGCACAGCACCGCCACGAGCAGGTTGGTGAGCAGCATGCGCTTGGCGTTGGCGGCACCCTTCTGACGGTGCGGTGCTACCAGGCCGGCGTACTCGCATAGCAGCATGGCGATGGCGGTAAAGCCCATGGACAGCACGCAGAACAGCGAGATCGAGTAGGTGTAGCCGTTGCCGGCGACCGCGGCGGCGGTGGAGATGGCCGAAAGGTCGCCCGGCTGGATGGGCATGGATTTAAACGTGATGACGAAGAACTCGGCAATGCCCAGGATAAAGAGGGCGAAGGCCAGGGCGGCGGGAGCTGCGCCGCGGCGCTGGAACAGGAAGAACAGGCCGACCATGAGCGTGGTGATGATGGCCCACTCGAGCAGTATGCACAGGGGGTAGACCCAGGTAAAGTCGTGGTTGGACGAGACCTCCATGCCCAGCAGCGCAAAGACGCCGGCGAGCAGCAGGCACAGCACGGCGGCGACGAGCGGTTTGCCCACAAAGGCGCCGCGCAGACGGGCGAGCTTGCCGGTGGGGGCGGGGGCGTCGGGCGCGGCGAACGCAAAGACGCGCGGGGCGATGCGGTCGCGTGCGATGCTGGCCCAGGCGCAGCCGGTGAGGATGGCGTTGGTCAGGATGAGCATCACAAAGGCGAGCGGCTCGTTTTGGGCGACGAGGCTCATGGCGCCCCAAATGGTCAAAAAGAGCTGGAACAGGCCGAAGGCGACGCTCCAGGCAAGAGCGCCCTTGGCAACGGTGCCCGACTGCGCGCGAATGGCTTTGGCCTCGCGCAAGACAAGGAAGACGGTCGCCGCAAGACCGACGAGCGAGATGGCGGCTGCGAACATGCTGAGACTCCTCACAAACTTAAAACTACGAAAGCGGGGGTTTACCCGATTGTTACCAAGATATGCGCTGCGATTGGTGGCTGCGCACAACAACCAGCCATATTAGCGCGCATGTGTGGCGGTGTGGCGCAATGTAGTGGCGACCTGCGCGATAATGGACGGGAATTACACGGAAACGTAAAGGCTTCTTAAAGAAATGGCGAGGTTAAGGCGATGAACGAGCAGGTTTGTATGACGAGTGCGGGCGACGTGGGCGCTGGCATGGGCGCGGGCGGCTATCCGGTCGAGACCACGGGCAACGCGGTGCTGGACATTTTGGAGCACCGTTCGTCCACGCGCGCTTTTGCGCGCGATGACAACGACCGTCCCGTAGCGGCGACCGACGAGCAGCGGGCGGCGATTCTGCATGCGGCGAGCCGCGCGCCGTCGGCAGGCGCCATGATGATGTATTCCATCGTGAGTATCCGCGAGCAGACAACGCTCGATCGCCTGGCCGACCTGTGCGACCACCAGCCCATGATCGCCAAGGCGCCCTGGGCACTTATATTTGTGGTCGACTATGCCAAGTGGATCGATCTGTTTGAGCACGTGGGTTGCTTTGAGCCCGAGTTTGTCGAGCGCACGGGCAAGGCGCCCCGCCGCGCGCCGGGTTTAGGCGACTTTGCCATCGCGGCGCAGGATGCCGTGATCGCTGCCCAAAACGCCGTGGTCGCCGCCGAGGCCCTGGGGCTGGGGAGCTGCTATATCGGCGATGTCGTCGAGAACGCCGAGGAAGTTGCTGCGCTGCTGGACTTGCCGCCCTATACCATGCCGCTGTCGATGCTCATCATCGGCACGCCCCGCAAGGAGCGCCCGGCGATTGCGCATCCCGTGGTGAACCTGGTGCACGAGGAGCGCTATCGCCGCGCCGATGCCGCGACCATGGATGCGCAGGTGGCCGAGATGGACGCGATGTTCCGTCCGCATGCCCGCGAGGTGGGGGAGCGCGTCGTGGATATCTACACCCGCAAGCACACGAGCCCCTTTATGGCCGAGATGAGCCGATCCATGGAGTGGTGGTTCAAAAACTGGCTCGGAAAATGACGAATGTGACAAAGGGACAGTCCCTTTGTCACATTCCATATCGCCGCGGTGGCCTAAAGGCCGTATAAATGTTTATCTAGCTGGGAAAACAGTGCATTAAAACATGGGACGATTATCTATAATCCCCTCGAACGTTAAAGTTGGGAGGAAACCGGCTTATGGAACAAAAGGCCAAGGAGGCAGCCTCGCACGCTGCGATTCCTGTGAGCATCTCGGCGATGCTCGTCACGCTGGGCGTGGTGTATGGCGATATCGGCACCAGCCCCATGTATGTAACCAAGGCGCTCGTTGCCGGCAACGGCGGCATCGGAAGCGTCACGGAGGAGTTCGTGCTCGGCGCGCTCTCGCTCGTCGTGTGGACGGTCACGCTGCTGACGACCGTCAAGTACGTGCTCATCTCGCTGCGCGCCGACAACCATGGCGAGGGTGGCATCTTTGCTCTGTACAGCTTGGTTAAGCGCTGCGGCAAATGGCTCATCATCCCCGCCATGCTGGGCGGCGCGGCACTGCTCGCCGATGGCATCCTCACGCCTGCCGTTACCGTGACTACGGCTATCGAAGGCCTGCGCACCATTCCGGCAGTCCATGCCGTGCTGGGCGACGATCAGGCCCGCGTCGTGGCCATCACGCTTGCCATCATCATTGCGCTCTTCTTGGTGCAGCGCATCGGCACGGCCAAGATCGGCCACGCCTTTGGCCCCATCATGACGCTGTGGTTCCTGTTCCTGGGCGGCACGGGTCTGTTCTTTGTCTTCCAGCACCCCGCCGTGCTGCTGTGCCTCAACCCGGTGCGCGGCATCGCCTTTTTGTTGAGCCCCAACAACCATGCGGGCATCATGATTCTGGGCAGCTGCTTCCTCGCCACCACCGGTGCCGAGGCGCTCTACTCCGACATGGGCCACGTGGGCCGTGGCAACATCTACGCAACCTGGCCGTTCGTTAAGTGCTGCTTGCTGCTGTCCTACATGGGCCAGGGCGCGTGGCTTATCAACAACGCCGGCAACCCGGAGCTCATGGGTATCGCCGACCTCAACCCCTTCTACCAGATGCTTACCCCGGGCCTGCGTCCCTTTGCCGTCGGCCTTTCCACCGTCGCGGCCATCATTGCCTCGCAGGCGCTCATCACCGGCGCTTTCTCGTTGGTGTCCGAGGCCAGCCGCCTGGACCTCATGCCGCACATGCAGGTCTTCTATCCTGCCGAGACCAAGGGCCAGCTCTATATTCCCATGGTCAACAACGTCATGCTTGTGGGCTGCGTCATCGTGGTGCTGCTGTTCCAGAGCTCGGCGCACATGGAGGCCGCCTACGGCTTGGCGATCACCCTGACCATGATGTGCACGACGCTGCTGCTCTTCTTCTACTTGCATGTTGATCGCGGCCTTAAGGTCGTCCCGTATATCTTCGTTGTGTTCTTCCTTATGCTCGAGGGCTTCTTCTTTGTGAGTTCGCTCACCAAATTTTTCCACGGTGGCTATTTCACTATTCTTATGGCCATGCTCATCATGGGCGTTATGCTGTGCTGGTACAACGGCACGGCGGTCGAGCGGCGTCAGTTTACGCTGCTGCCGCTGCGCAGCTATCTGCCGCAGCTCAAGCGCCTGCGCGACGACGATCGCTATGAGCTTATGAGCGACAACATCGTGTACCTGACCAAGGACACCAATACCGACTACATCGACCGCGATATCGTCTACTCGATTCTGGACAAGCATCCCAAGCGCGCCCGCGCCTGGTGGTTCGTGAACGTCGAGACCATGGATGAACCGCATACCTTTGCCTATTCGGTCGAGACGTTTGGCACCGACTATGTTTTCCGCGTGCATCTGTACCTGGGCTACAAGGTTAACCAGCGCGTGAACGCCTACCTGCGCCAGGTTGTTCAGGATCTGGCCGCCACTGGCGAGCTGCCGCCGCAGATGCATGACTACTCGGTCTACAAGGATCCGGGCAACATCGGTACGTTTAAGTTCGTCATGATCCGCAAGCTCCTGGCGCCCGAGAGTGACGTGGAGCCGAGCGAGCGCACGGCCATCACGCTCAAGTACATCATCCGCCGCTTTGCCGGTACGCCGGCGCGCTGGTATGGCCTGGAGAACTCCAACGTGAGCTTTGAGTATGTGCCGCTGTTCACCAAGTTCAAGGCTGTGAACAAGATGCAGCGCCTGGCCCCCAACGAGCGCCCGTAGTCGCCGACAGGTTGCATGGAGTTGGCCTTCGATGGACAAGAGTGTGTGCCCTGCTCGCGCACGTGCTGTTTGTCTAACGACCGCAGACTGCAAAGGCTATACACTTGGAACCACCACAAGGGAAACCACCACAAAGGTGCTGTCCCCTCTGTGGTGGTTTTTGTTTTTAAGAGAGGGGCGGGGTGCCGATGGACGTCCGTGCGGACGGCGATATTGCCGATAGCTTTTGGTGGCGGCGCACAACGCTGACACGTCGCAGCCCTCTGTATGACGCCTGCGTATCGGCGGGGCTGCTGGTCGCGGCGACGATTGTGGGTGCGCTGCTCGACCATCCTGGTCTCGCGCCGAGCATCATGATCGTCTATGTGTTCGCCGTGCAGCTGTGCGCATTCTTTACCTGGAGCCGCCTGTATTGTTTGCTGAGCTCGGCTGCCGCCGTAGCGCTCTACAACTTCTTGTTTGTCGACCCGCGCTGCTCGCTATCGTTTATCGACCGCGTCTATCCCGGCATGTTCTTCATCATGTTTGTGGTCTCGCTTGTGTCGAGCTCGATTGCGTTGGCCCTGCGCCGCGCCTTGGCACAGGCTGCCGCCAGCGACCGTCGCACGCATATGGTGCTCGAGACCAACCGCATGCTGCAGCGGTGTTCCGATCAGCAGCAGATTGTGCATGCCATGGCAACGCAGCTGGCGCGTCTTTCGGGCTGTCCGGTCGTGTGGTACAGCGCCGACGCCGACGATGATGACTTGCTGCCGCGTGCGACGTACACGGCCGTGGGTGACGCCTCGCCGGTGCACCAGCTGACGCCCCAGATGCCGCCGCGGCTCTCGGCGTCCGCCTATGTGGGAACGCCGCTCGATGCCACCTATGGCGGCTCGGCGTTTTATGGCGTCTACCTGACGGTTTGCGCAGGCGACAGCTTCGTGCGCTCGGGCGACCCCGCCTCGGTGGTGGGCGTGCTGGCTATCGTTGCCGAGCCCGACGTGCTGACGCACGAGGAACGGACACTTGCCGACGCCATCGTGAGCGAAGGCGAGCTGGCACTCGATCGCGCCCGCGCCATGGAGGCCCGCGAGGAGGCGGCGGTGCTCGCCAAAAACGAACAGCTGCGCGCCAATCTGCTGCGCTCCATCTCGCACGATCTGCGCACACCGCTTACCAGCATTTCGGGCAATGCCGACGTGCTACTCGACCAGGGTTCGACCGGCACGGCCGTGCTCGATAGCCAGACGCGCCGCAGCATGCTCCTTTCCATTCGTTCGGATGCGCAATGGCTCAACGCCACCGTCGAGAATTTGCTCGCCATCACAAAGCTCGAGGGCGGCGGCATGCATCTGTCGACCACGCTCGAGCTCATGGACGATATCGTCGAGGAGGCGCTGCGCCACGTGAATCCGGCCGTACGCGAGCACGATCTTAAGGTGGTGCCGTGCGACGAGCCGGCGCTCGTCAACGTCGATGCGCGCCTGATGGTGCAGCTGGTGGTGAACCTGGTGAACAACGCTATTGCCTATACGCCGTCGGGCTCGCATATCGTGATCTCGATTATGGCGAACGATGGACAGGTGGCATGTTCCGTCGCCGATGACGGTCCCGGTATTGCGCCCGAGGAGCAGGGCCGGATCTTTGAATCGTTCTACACTGTCAACCATGGCTTGGCTGATAGCCATCGCAGCGTGGGCTTGGGACTTTCGCTCTGTCGATCCATTATGTTGGCGCATGGCGGTAGCATAGAGGTTGCCGCGGCGGACCCGCACGGCTCGGTCTTTACGATTGGGCTTCCCGCCGCCGACGTTTCGTTTGATAAGGAGTAACGCTGTGTCGAACTCTGCCATGAAACCGCTCATCTTGGTCGTTGAGGACGACCCTGCCGTCCGCAACCTTATCGTTGCCGCGCTCGAGGCGCACGGCTTGCGCCATATGGCCGTGGAGACCGCCCATGCCGCCATCGCCGCCGCTTCATCGCAGGCACCGAGCATTGTGCTGCTCGATCTGGGCCTGCCCGATATGGACGGCGTCAAGGTAGTGGAGTCGGTGCGCGCATGGTCGGGCATGCCGATCATTGTGGTCTCGGCGCGCAGCGAGGATGCGGACAAGATTCGCGCACTCGATGCCGGTGCCGACGACTACCTGACCAAGCCGTTTTCGGTCGAGGAGCTGCTCGCGCGCATTCGCACGACGCTCAGGCGCCTTTCGTATGCGCAAACGGGCGGCGTTGCCTCCGAGGGCTCGTTCGATACCGGTGAGCTGCATATCGATTTTGATGCCGGCATCGCCACGATGGATGGCGAGGAGCTGCATCTGACGCCGATCGAGTACAAGCTCTTGTGCCTGCTGGCGCACAACGCCGACAAGGTGCTGACGCACCAGTTTATCCTGCACGAGATTTGGGGCACGGCAACTAAGAGCGACCTGGCGAGCCTGCGTGTCTTTATGGGCACGTTGCGTAAGAAGATCGAGTCCGATCCGGCGCATCCGCGCTATATCCAGACGCACGTGGGTATCGGCTATCGCCTGGTCACCCAAGGCTAGATCGCCAACCACCATCCCAATATGAGTTGCGGTGAAATACGGTCTAAATTTGCCTAATTCCAGGCAAAACAGTCCGTATTCCACCGCAACTTGGTTTATCTGCCCTTGGGCTTGCTGGCGTAGAACTTCTTCTTTTTGGGCTTGCCGGCGCAGGCAGGCTTGCCGTCGCCGCGCGACCCTCGGTCTCCGGCCTGCGCGTGCGCGGGCGCCGTTGCGCGGGGCTTGCGGGCCTCGGGGTTGCGCAGCTCTTCGGTTCGCTCTGCAATCTCCTCGGCGCTAAAGCCGACTTCGGCCATGGCGTCCTCGATGGGCAGGCGGCGCACGATATAGCAATGGTGCACCTTCTGGTTGCGCGCAAAGTCCTCGGGGATGGTCTGCGCCGTAATGTCCTCTAGCACGACGCCCGCGCGCGCGAGCTTGCGCGTCTCGGGACGGAAGCCGCGCAGGTTGCAGCTAAAGATGGCGTGGCCGCCCTGTGCGAGCAGGCGCGATACGCCGGCCAAAAGCTCAACATGGTCGCGCTGGACGTCCCAGGTGCGGCGGCCCATCTTTGATGAGTTCGAAAACGTGGGCGGATCGACAAAAATCAGGTCCCAGCGGTTGCGCGTCTGGCGCTGGTCGCGAATCCAGGCAAGCACGTCGTCGCGCACAAAATGATGCTGCGGACCAACAAAGCCGTTCTGGCGCATATTGCGCTCGGCCCAGTCCAGGTAGGTGTTGGAGAGGTCGACTGTCACAGTTTCCTCGACGCCGCCGTCTGCCGCATAGCAGGTAGCGGTGCCGGTATAGGCGAACAGATTGAGAAAGCGCCGCGCCTGCTTGGCGTGCTCGCGCACCAGGTTGCGGGTGACGCGGTGATCCAAGAAGATGCCGACGTCCAGGTAGTCGTCAAAGTTGACGGCAAAGGTAAGGCCGCCCTCCTCGATGAGCGGCAGACGACGGCGTGCGATATTGGCGCGCTCGCCCGAGCCGCCCTTGCCGGCGCCCTGCTTGCCGTACTGCGAGCCGCCGCGCGAACGCATGCGGGCCTTGGCGTGCACGTGCTCGGCGGGAACATCTAGGATGCGCGGAGCGATGGCCAGAATGTCGAGCATGCGGGCCTGGGCAAGCGCGGGATCGATGGTCTTGGGCGCGGCGTATTCGGCGATGACGAGCCAGCGGCCCGGCGTCTGCGGGCAGCCCTCGTACAGATCGATGGCGGCGGAGTAATCGGGTAGGTCGGCATCGTAGACGCGGTAGCAGCTCACGCCCTCGCGCTTTGCCCACTTGCGGCGCAGACGGGCGTTCTTGCGCAAGCGGTTGGCGAACTGCTCGGACTCGGGGATGAGCACGGGCAGCGGCTTGCCGTCGCCCAGGTCGAGCGTGGCGGCAGGTTCGGGCATGGGGGTGCTGGCGGCTTTGTCGTTGACTTCGTTGGTATCCGCAACCTCGGCCTCGGCATCTGCGCCGGTCGCAGCCTCAAACGCTACGGCGGCGTGGTCGAGCGACGGCCAGACTTCGACGGTCGCCTCCTCGTTGTTGGGCATGACGGCGATCGAGCGCTCGGGCTCGGCGTGGAGCGAGCGGGCCAGCAATCCATCGCGGGTGAGCGCGGCGACCGGCGCCGCGGCAAGCTCGGGCGCGCGGCGCAGCTCGCCGACCAGCGTCATGGCGTCGTGCATG
Source organism: Collinsella sp. HCP3S3_E5 (assembly GCF_052067635.1). Lineage (NCBI taxonomy): Bacteria > Bacillati > Actinomycetota > Coriobacteriia > Coriobacteriales > Coriobacteriaceae > Collinsella > Collinsella sp. HCP3S3_E5. Next base: position 72,071 of record NZ_JBQHQF010000008.1, read on the forward strand.
AGCGAAAGCGGGGTCTCGGTGGTGTCTGCGACCACGGCGGCACCGGCGACAGCGCCTGCATGGTCCAGCACGGTGGCTGGCTTGGCAGCGCAAAAGTCGACAAAACGCTTGTAGCCGGCGCACTTGACCATGCGCTCGGCAGTCTTGCGGGCAGCGGGGTCAATGTCCACGGCGACGATGCGCGCCTGGCGCTCGCGCGCCGCCGCCTCGCGCTCGCGTGCCTCGGCGAGCAGCTGCTCCCATAGGGCGGCGTCGTGCGGCTGCCAGCCCTCAAAGCCCCAGCGCTCGCGTGCAGCGCCCGGGGCGCGGTCGGTCAGAATGTTCACGGCTTCCAGCAGCAGGCCGCCGCCGGCGCACGAGGCGTCGATCAGCGTGGGCAGGGCTTCGTTCTCGTAATCATCGGCCGTCAGCTCGCGCTCGCACAGCGCGGTCCAACCGACCTGCGCCAGCACCAGGGCGGCGTAGTCGGGGCGCAGCACGTGCGCGCCCTCGCCGGCGCGGGTCGCGGCGGGCGGCAGGCGCTTGAACAGCGGGTCGCCCGAAAGGTCCAGGCTTATGCTCGCACGGCGCTGGCGCAGCGAAAGCAGCAGGTGAACATCGGGGTCGGCGGCGTCGACATCGGCGCGACGGCCCGTGGTCTCGGCCAGGCGGTCGCACAATGCGTCCTTGGCGCGCAAGGCAGAGAAGCGTGTGTTGCGCAGCTGCTCGGTCACGCCGCGGGCGGTGATGGCGATGGTTGCGCCGGGGCGGATGATGTTCTCCCAGGCGATGTCGTAAACGCTATCGTACAGCTCGTCGGCATCCTGCGCCTCAAAGCGCCCAAGAACCACGAACACGCGGCTCGCCAGGCGCGACCACAGACAGGCGCGGTAGCCTTCTTCGAGCTCGCCCTCAAACGTAGCGCGGCCCTTCAGCCGGCGGACATGCGAAAGCCCGAGGCGTTTAAGCTCATCGGCGAGTGCGGACTCAAAGCCCTCGGGGCAGCTTGCGTAAAATTCCATGGGTGACCTCTCTGGTTGCGTCGCTCCATTATATGATGGATGCTTCGTTTGCCCTTATCCTCGAAAGGAACCCATATGATTGATGCGTGCCCCGATTCCGCCGTGCTCTTTTTTGACGTGGACGGCACGCTGACGTCGTTCGATCCCGACGATATGACCGATAAGGACTTTTCGGCGGTTCGCCCCTCGCAGACGGTGGTTGAGGCGTTCCGTGCACTGCGCGATGCAGGGCACAAGGCATTTATCTGCACGGGTCGCCCCCTGTGGCTTATCGCCGATAGCCTGCGTGCGCTCGACCCCGCGGGCGTCGTGGCCATGGCAGGTGCCACGCTCGAAGTCGAGGGACGCGTGGTACACGAGGACTGCTTTGACGAAGACGTTATCGAGGAGCTTGCGCGTCGCATTACTGTGGCAGGCGGCGAGGCGTTGTTCGAGACGAACGGTGCCACTTATTCACTTGAGCCAGTTGGTGTCGAACAGTCATTTCTGCTAGGCGCCGGCGTGGTGCATGGCGTTGATCAGATGCGCGTCGATGGCCGCTTGCGCGTAGGCAAAGTGTGTATCTCCGCGGGCGACCTGGCTCGCGTAGCCAACGATGACGGCTTTATCGATTGCGAGTTTGAGCTGTGCAACACCGGTGGCCAGAATCGCGAGCTGAGCCCCAAGGGTATTGACAAGGGCGTGGGCGTGGCGCGAGCGCTGGCGTATCTGGGCCGCGAAGGAAATGCGCGCACCTTTGGCTTCGGCGATTCGGGCAACGACCTGGGCATGCTCGCTTCGGTCGAGACGGCTGTCGCCATGGGCAACGCCATGCCCGAGGTCAAGGCGGTCGCCGACTACGTGACCGACGATGTCGCACACGACGGCACCGTCACAGCGATGCGGCATTTTGGGTTGATTGAATAAATGGCCGGGTCGCCCGCAGGGGGGGGGCGACCCGGCCATTTGAGCTATTTTGCAATATAGAGCTTGGGATGGCTGCGACTGCTCTCGATCGCCGCCGTCATGATACCCTCGTCGTCTCCATCAACGATGATGCCATCGAGGTCATCGATCTGCGCGGACTGATAAAAACTGGTCTTGTTGAACTTTCCCTGGTCAACCATCATGTAACTCTGGTTTGAGTTGGTCAGGTACATATGCTTGATCATGGCTGAGAAGTCGTGCTCGACGGTAAAACCGTGGTCGGGGTGGAATCCGTCGGCACTGACAAACGCCTTGTCGGCATGGAGTTTGCTCATGCAGTCGAGCGTTAGTGCGCCCGCGAGATAGAGGTGGCCCTTGCGCACGGAGCCGCCCAGCAGCACTACCGAAGCATTGGGGAGATTAAAGCTGGCATAGTTCGCGATTGCAAGATCGCCGGTGATAATGGTGATCTCACGCTTGTCCATGAGGGCCTTAGCGAAGTAAAAGCCTGTGGTGCCGATATCAATTACCAGAACATCGCCATCATCAACAAGAGTTGCCGCGGTTGCGGCGATGGCCTCTTTGGCCTCGACTTGGACATTGATACGCTCCTCGGGATACGAGATTGCGTTGGAGCGAGAAAGCGATACCGCTCCGCCGCGTACGCGACGCAGCTTGCCTTCGGATTCCAGCGAGACGAGGTCGTGTCGTGCGGTGACTTCCGAAACCGAAAAACGGCGAACGATGTCGGATACCGAGATATTTGGCTTTTCGGCCAGCCAGTTCATAATAAATCGCTGACGCTCGGCCGGTGAAAGGTCTGAAGTAGATGCCATATGCCGCTCCTTTTGAACGAAAGGCAAAAGATACGCCTTTCGTAATCGAAATATAACGTATCGATATGAAAAGGACAAGGCAAAATCGAATGAATCAAATGAACGGAATGGCATGTCCCAAATGCATGCGTAGCAGATAGTTTGCACTTAAATAGCGTGTAGAGGGTCTTGTTCTGAAGGTGCCGCCCAAAAGAAGTACGTTCACACCCGATATTCGACCGTTCACGGAAAGATGACAATTGAGCTTTCGATAGCTTTTGAAATGGTTTATAAAAGAAAACCGAAAAGCTTTTGAAACAAAGAAGAAGGCTTTCGATGGAAATAGTGCTAGATGAGAAAGGACCGAACATGGCGATCAAGGTGTTTGCCGACGGCGCTAACCTCGAAGGCATGCTTGACATGCATGACAATGGTAACGTTCAGGGTTTCACGACCAATCCTTCCCTTATGAAGGCCGGTGGCGTGACTGACTACCGCGCTTTTGCCAAGACGGTTCTTGAGCACATCACCGATGTGTCGGTCTCTTTTGAGGTATTTGCCGACGACGAGGCGGGTATGGAAGCCGAGGCCCGCGAGATTGCAACCTGGGCAGACAACGTCTACGTTAAGATCCCGGCACTCAACACCAAGGGCGAGTCCACCGCCGCGCTGGTCAAGCGCCTTTCTGCCGACGGTATCAAGGTGAATGTCACTACCATCTTCACGCCCGAGCAGGTCGACGAGTTTGTCGATGCCGTCTCTGCCGAGACCCCCTCTATTCTGTCCATCTTTGCCGGTCGCATTGCCGATACCGGCGTCGATCCGCTGCCCCTCATGGCGGAGTCCGTAAAGAAGGCTGCCGTCAAGCCTGCTGCCGAGGTTCTTTGGGCGTCTACGCGCGAGGTCCTCAATATCTTCCAGGCGGAGTCCGTTGGCTGCCAGATCATTACGGTTCCCAATGCCCTTCTTGCCAAGCGCAAGAATTTCGGAAAAGATTTACTCGAGTACTCGCTTGATACGGTCAAAGGCTTCGCCCGCGACATTCAGGCACTTGGTTTCCATATCCTGCCCGAGGAGTAGGGGGCGAGCATGCTGACCGATCTTCTTAAGCCCGAGCTTGTTGCCTGCCACGTCGAGGCCTCCGATTGGGAGGAAGCGATCAAGGCATGCGGTAAGCTGCTCGTTGACGCCGGCAAATGCGACCAGAGCTATGTTGACGCCATGATTTCGTCGGTTCACAAATTCGGTCCCTATATGGTCTTGGAAGAGGGCATTGCCATGCCTCACGCTCAGGCCGATGGCAATGTGAGCGAGGTCGGCATCTGCATTGTCACGCTTGACCCTGCCGTTGCATTTGGACATGAGGATTTCGATCCGGTTCACGTGCTCGTGGGTATTTGCGCACCCGACCCCAAGGCTCATCTTGGCTGCTTGGCGGAGCTTTCGCAGATGTTCGAGGACGAGGACTGCGTTGCCAAGCTCAGCGCATGCGATACGCCCGAGCAGGTTTTGGAGACCATGCGTTCATTCTTTTAGGCCTTAATGGCACGGCGATGCGTCGCCGCTTTTGGATAGACGGAAAACCGTCACGTGTAGGAGAGGAAGGTTGCCATGCATATCATCACCGTATGCGGAAACGGCATCGGGTCTAGCCTGATGCTCGCTGGCAAAGTAGAGGAGCTTTGCGAGGAGGAGGGCATCAAGGCCGACGTTGAGTCTATGGACCTGAACGGTGCTTCTTCCGCAAATCCGGATCTGTTCATCACCGTTAAGGAGCTCGCCCCCGAGCTCCACGGCAACGTTGTGATCGTTCGCAGCTATGTGAACAAGAAGAAGATCCGCGAAGACGCCCTTGAGGCAATCAAGGCGGCCGCTGCTAACGCCTAAAGCGGCATAAAAAAAAGGGCGGTTCCCTGTGGAAGAGGGAAACGCGCCCACGTTAGAGAGAAAGGAAGCGCAGATGCAAGCCATCCTTCCCATACTTGAGTTTATCCAATCGATTCTGACCAAGCCAGCGTGGATCATGGGTCTGTTTGCCTTTGTGGGCCTTGTTGCGCTCAAGCGCCCTGCCCACAAGGTGATGACGGGAACCCTGAAGCCCATTCTTGGTTACATCATGCTGTCTGCTGGCGCCGCTGTTGTTCAGGAGAACCTTGCTCCGCTGGGTACCTTCATCGAGACCGGTTTCCACATCACCGGCGTCGTGCCTAACAACGAGGTCGTCGTTTCGATGGCTCAGAGCGTCCTTGGCGTTCAGACCATGATGATCCTGATTCTCGGCTACGTCGTGAACATTATCATTGCCCGCTTTACCAAGTTTAAGTACATCTTCCTGACGGGCCATCACAGCATGTTTATGGCCTGCCTGCTGTCTGCCGTTCTGCAGGCATCTGGCTTCCAGGATGTCCAGCTTGTCATCGTGGGCGGCATGTTCCTGGGCCTCGTGAGCGCTATGCTTCCCGCCGTTGGTCAGCGTTTCACCGAGAAGGTTACCGATGGCGATGAAATCGCCATGGGCCACTTCGGTTCACTCGCCTATTACATCTCCGCTGCAGTCGGTACGCTTTTTGCTAAGGACGCCGAGGAGAACAGCACCGAGAAGATCGAGGTTCCCGAGAAGTTTGCCTTCCTGCGCGACACCACCATCTCCACGGCTCTTACCATGGCTTTCTTCTACCTGGTTACCGCTTTTGCCGCTTACATCGCAGACCCTGCGGTCGTTACCAAGACCGCTGGCGGCGACAATGTGATCGTCTATGCCCTGACTTGTGCCCTGTCCTTCGCCGTCGGTGTCACTATCGTCTACAACGGCGTCCGTATGATTCTCGCCGACCTGGTCCCGGCTTTCCAGGGCATCTCCAACAAGCTGATCCCCGGTGCCATCCCCGCCGTCGACTGCGCCGTCTTCTTCCCTTATGCTCCCACCGCCGTCATCCTCGGCTTTGTCGCTTCCTTTATCGGTGGCGTGGTCGGTATGTTCATCGTGGGCGCTACCCTGGGCATCTTCATCATCCCGGGCATGGTTCCCCACTTCTTCTGCGGTGCTACCGCCGGTATCTACGGCAATGCCACGGGCGGTCGCAAGGGTGCAGCTCTTGGCGCTTTCGTCAACGGCCTGCTCATCACCTTTGCCCCGGCCCTGCTCCTGCCCGTTCTTGACGTCTTTGGCTTCAAGAACACTACGTTTGGCGACTTCGACTTCTCCGTCATTGGTATTACGCTCGGCCGCGCTGCCGAGGCCTTCGGTACCACCGGTGTCTACGCGATTCTCGCTGTCCTTTTGGTCGTCGCCTTCGTCCCCAACTTCATCCACACCAAGGGTGCTGTGATCAATCACGTTGAGGAAGAGTAATCTAGGCATACGTTAGGCCCTAATCGGGCGGAGCTCCGATAACCGGCTCCTACACGGAAGCGGTGACGTCTCAAATGAGGCGTCGCCGCTTTTTGTTTTGGAGCGGTTGTGAAAACGCGCCGGTGAAGCGCTGTCTCAGCGCCGCGAACGGAATCAACCGCGATGATTGGCAAAAACGTTTTGCCGCTGGAATGTCGATATAAAAATGGTAAATCTGCAAAACCGTTCGCCGAGAAGATAAAAAACCGCAGTTCACGCCTTGATAAACGTAGGTAAAGTGTTTAGCAGTTTATCGGCTGTATGCAAACGAAAGGAATCAGGCAGATGGCAATCAAGGTGTTCGCTGACGGTGCAAACCTCGAGGGCATGCTCGACATGTACGAGAACGGCAACGTTCAGGGTTTCACGACCAACCCGTCCCTTATGAAGAAGGGTGGCGTGACGGATTACCGCGCGTTTGCCAAGGAGGTTCTGGCCCACATCACCGATGTGTCCGTCTCGTTTGAGGTCTTTGCCGACGACGTCGAGACCATGGAGGTCGAGGCGCGCGAGATTGCTACCTGGGCCGAGAACGTCTACGTCAAGATTCCGTGCGTGACCACCAAGGGCGAGTCCACCGCTGAGTTGGTCCACAAGCTTTCGGCCGACGGCATCAAGGTCAACGTCACTACTATCTTTACGCCTACGCAGGTCGACGAGATGATCGATGCCGTTGACGCCGAGACGCCGTCTATCATTTCGCTCTTTGCCGGTCGCATCGCCGACACCGGCGTCGATCCCATTCCGTTTATGACGGAGTCGGTCAAGAAGGCCGCCGCCAAGCCCAACTGCGAGGTCCTGTGGGCGTCCACGCGCGAGCTTATCAACATTTACCAGGCCGAGGCCTGCGGTTGCCAGATCATCACGGTGCCAAATAGCATCCTGGCCAAGCGCAAGAACATCGGCCGTGACCCGTACGAGGTCTCGCTTGATACCGTCCGTGGCTTTGCAAAGGATATCGCCGCTTTGGGTTTCCATATTCTGCCCTAAGCAAGGGTACCCCCTGCAGCGACGTGCAAAATCGCGAGTTTTCAGCATGGTAAAGACTTTTACCAGCTGGTTGAAGCGCGGAACGGCCCCCGTTTTGGCCCTAAAACGCCAAAACGGGGGCCGTTTTTGCTTTTATGACCCTCTGAAGCGCCGCGGGGCTATCGGGAGATGCTGAATACTCGCAATTTTGCACGCCGCGAAGAGGGGGACGTCCGCTTTGGCGGCTATTTGCCCTGAACCATGGTGAGCGAGATTTTCTTGCGGTTGCGATCGACCTTTTCGACCCACACCTTGACCGTGTCGCCGACGCGCACCACGTCGCTGGGGTGCTTGACGAAGCGGTTGGCCAGCTTGGAGATATGCACGAGGCCGTCCTGGTGCACACCCACGTCGACGAAGGCGCCAAAGTCCACGACGTTGCGCACCGTGCCCTTGAGCTCCATGCCGGGCTCCAGGTCGTCGATGGAAAGTGCTGAGCGGCTAAAGACCACCTCGGGCGCGTCGTCGCGCGAGTCTCGGCCGGGCTTCTTGAGCTCGTTGACGATGTCGATGAGCGTGAGGGTGCCGCAGCCCAGGTCGCTTGCCAGCGCCGAGATGCTGCCGATGCGCCGCTCGATGTCGGGCACGCCGCCGCGGCTGAGCTCGCTTGCCGCCACACCCGCACGCTCCAGGACGGCCGTGGCCACCTCGTAGCTTTCGGGGTGGACGCTCGTCGCATCGAGCGGGTTCTTACCGCCGCTGATGCGCAGGAAGCCCGCGGCGTTGAGATATGCCTTGGGTCCCAGCTTGGGAACCTTCTTGAGCTGGCGGCGATCGGTAAAGGCGCCGTTCTCCTCGCGGTAGGCCACGATGTTTTTGGCTACGCTCGGCGTGATGCCCGATACGTATCCCAGCAGGCTCGCACTTGCAGTGTTTACGTCGACGCCCACGCGGTTGACGACGTTCTCCACCACATGGCCCAGGGTGCGCGAAAGCTCGGCCTGGTCAAGGTCGTGCTGGTACTGGCCAACGCCGATGGACTGGGGTGGAATCTTGACGAGCTCTGCCAGCGGGTCTTGCAGGCGACGGCCCAGGCTCATGGCGCCGCGCACGGTGACGTCCAGGTCGGGATATTCCTGACTGGCGAGCTCGGAGGCGGAGTACACCGATGCGCCGGCCTCGTTGACGATGGTGTATCGCAGTCCAGGCGCCTGCTCGGCGATGAACTCCGAGACGACTTCCTCGGTCTCGCGGCTGGCGGTGCCGTTGCCGATGACGATGGTGTTGACGCCGTCCTTCTTGACGAGGCGGGCGAGCTCGCGCTTGGTGCCGGCGACGTCATGGCGCGGCTTGGTGGGGTAGACCACGCCGTAGTCGAGTAGCTTGCCGGTCTCGTCCATGACGGCGACCTTGCAGCCGGTACGGTAGCCCGGATCGAGTGCGAGCACACGGGCGCCGCGTACGGGGCGTGCCGAGAGCAGGCCCTCGAGATTCTTGGCAAAGACGTTGATGGCCTCGGTCTGCGCGCGGACGGTGAGCTTGGCGCGGGCCTCGCGCTCCAGTGAGGGGGCCATGAGGCGCTTGTAACCGTCGGCGATGGCGGCATCAAAGACGGGTGCGAACACGCCCTGGCGTCGGGGCCAACGGCTGCCGAGGCGTGCCGTGGCGGCAGTGCCGTCGACGTTCACGCGCACGCGGAGTTTGCCCTCGCGCTCACCGCGGTCGATAGCCAGCACGCGGTGGTTGGGTATACGGCGCAGCGGCTCGTCATAGCTGTAGTACGGCTCGTAGGGAGTCTTCTCGGTGGGGTCGGTGGCCTCGACGACGATGTCGGCGGTGTTCTGCGTAAAGGCTCGCAGGTCGGCGACGTTCTCGGGGTCCTCGGCCACCGTCTCGGCCACGATGTCCGCCGCGCCGGCAAGCGCCTTTTCGGGCGTGTCGAAGCCGGCCTCCTCGTTGACGTATGCCGCGGCGGCGTCGAGTGCGCTGCCCTTGGCCGAGGCCTGCATGATGATCATGTTGGCGAGCGGTTCAAGGCCTGCCTCGCGGGCCTTCTGCGCGCGAGTCATGCGCTTTTTGCGGTAGGGCTTGTAGAGGTCCTCGACACGCTGGAGCTGCGTGGCCTCGCGAATCTGCTGCTCGAGTTCGGGCGTGAGTTTGCCCTGGGCGTCGATGAGCAGGATGACGTCCTCTTTACGCTGCTCAAGATTGCGCAGGTAGGACAGGCGCTCGTCGAGTGCGCGCAGGGCGACGTCGTCCATGCCGCCCGTGGCTTCCTTGCGGTAGCGCGAAATAAAGGGGATGGTGTTGCCCTCGTCGATGAGCTTGACGGTTGCCTCGATGTTGGCGACCTTAAGGTTGAGCTCGTGGGCAAGCTGGGCGATAAGATCCATGGGACTCCTTGCGTTTAAGCTGCGTTTGCAGCACAGGGCTACCAAGGATACCACCCGACGCTCTGCCAAAGCAGTCTTTTTGGGACGGGGCTTTTTTAGCTACGGGACTGCGGACGGGAGACGGTGGAGTCCCTCCTTACAAAACGAGGCCCTGGCCAAACGGCCAGGGCCTCACCACTTTTTTCAGGCTGCGAGAAAAGACCGTGTGCGCAGGCGCTCCCCGAGGGAGACGGGGGTGTTTGCTCCGCGCGCGGTTCCGCAGCGAAGCGAGAATGTTTGAGCACGGAGTAAGCACCCCGTCTCCCACGGGGAGCTCCGTTGGGAGCGTAGGGGCTGTTTTGAGCTACTCCAGCTCAAACGCTCCGGTATAGAGCTGGTAGTAATATCCGCGCTTGGCGATCAGCTCGTCGTGGTTGCCACGCTCGATGATGCGGCCGTGATCCAGGCAGATGATTGCGTCGGCGTTGCGCACGGTGGACAGGCGGTGCGCGATGACAAACGTCGTGCGGCCCTCCATGAGCTTATCCATGCCCGCTTGCACGATGGCTTCGGTGCGGGTATCGATGCTCGACGTGGCCTCGTCCAGAATCATTGCCGGCGGATCGGCGACGGCAGCGCGTGCGATCGAAATCAGCTGGCGCTGGCCCTGCGACAGCTGCGCGCCGTTGCCGGTGAGCATGGTGTCGTAGCCGTCGGGCAGGCGGGTGATAAAGTCGTCGGCGCCCGCGAGCTTGGCCGCCGCGATGCACTCCTCGTCGGTGGCGTCCAGGTTGCCGTAGCGGATGTTGTCCATCACAGTGCCGGTGAACAGGTTCACGTCCTGCAGCACCACGCCCAGCGAGCGGCGCAGATCTGCCTTGCGGATCTTGTTGACGTTGATGCCGTCGTAGCGGATCTTGCCGTCGGCGATGTCATAGAAGCGGTTGATGAGGTTGGTGATGGTCGTCTTGCCCGCGCCGGTGGCACCGACAAACGCGACCTTCTGGCCCGGCTTGGCAAACACGGACACGCCGTGCAGCACCTCGTGGTCGGGCGTGTAGCCAAAGTCGACGTTGTCCATGACCAGGTCGCCGCGCAGCGGTACGTACTCGATCTCGCCGGTTGCACGGTGCGGGTGTTTCCATGCCCACATGCCGGTGTGGTGGTCGGCCTCCTCGAGCTGCCAGGTCTCGGGGTTCACCTGCGCGTTGACGAGCGTCACGTAGCCTTCGTCGGTCTCGGGCTTCTCGTCGATGAGCTCAAAGATGCGGTCGGCGCCGGCGAGACCCATGACCACGGCGTTGATCTGCTGCGAGATCTGACCGATCTGTCCGCAGAACTGCTTGGTCATGTTGAGGAACGGCACCACGACGGCGATGGACAGCGTCATGCCCGAGATGCTCAGGTTGGGCACGCCCAGCGCCAGGAAAATGCCGCCCGCCAGCGCGACCAGCACGTAGAGCAGGTTGCCCAGGTTCATAAGGATGGGCATGAGGATGTTGGCGTACATGTTGGCCTTTTGCGATACCTCGAAGAGCTTTTCGTTGCGCTCGTCAAAATCGGCCTCGGCGGCAGACTCGTGGCAGAATGCCTTGACGACCTTCTGGCCGTTCATAACTTCCTCGATATGGCCCTCGACCACGCCGAGCTCGGTCTGCTGCGCAATAAAGAAGCGCGCGGAGTTGGAGCCGAGCAGCTTGGTCATAAAGGTCATAAAGGCGACGCCGGCAATAATCACCAGACACATCCACACGCTGTAGTACAGCATGATAAAGAACACCGTGACGATGACGATGGTCGTCATGAGCAGGTTGGGCAGCGACTGGCTGATCATCTGGCGCAGCGTGTCGATGTCGTTGGTGTAGTGGCTCATGATGTCGCCGCGCTGGTGCGTGTCGAAGTATCGGATCGGTAGGTCCTGCATGCGGTTGAACATCTTCTCGCGCAGCTTTTCCAACGAGCCCTGCGTGATGATGGCCATGGTGCGGTTCCAGAACAGCGAGGACAGGATGCCGACGCCGTAGATGCAGGCGAGGGTGGTCACGAGCTGCGCGATCTTGGGCTGTGCGGCTTCCCAATCGCCCGACTGCCACGATTCGCTAATAATCTGCAGGGCGCTCTGAAGGAAGGTCGCGCCGATGGAGTTGATGACGGCGCAGAGCACCACGCCGGCGACGACGAGGGGCAAAAGCACGGGGTAGAAGCCAAAGAGCGTCTTGATGAGGCGCGACATGGTGCCGCTCTTGCGGTTGAGCGCGCGCTCGGCGGTGGTTGCCTTACTCATGTGCCTCGCCTCCTTCCTGGTTCTGGGCTTGCGTTGCGGATGCCTCGGTGTCGGCCTCGACGGCCCCTTCGCCCTCGGCAGACATCTTGTTTTGCGAGGTAAAGGTCTCGCGGTAGATCTCGCTCGTCTTGAGTAGCTCTTCATGGTTGCCGATCTGAGCGATACGGCCGCCCTCCATGACGATGATGCGGTCTGCGTCCTGCACGGAGCTGATGCGCTGGGCGATGATGAGCTTGGTCGTGTTGGGCAGATAGCTTGCCAGCCCTGCGCGGATCTTGGCATCGGTCTTGGTGTCGACGGCGCTGGTGGAGTCGTCCAGGATCAAGATCTTGGGGCGACGCAGCAGGGCGCGCGCAATGCACAGGCGCTGCTTCTGGCCGCCGGAAACATTGGAGCCGCCCTGCTCGATCCAGGTATCGTAGCCCTTGGGGAAGCCGTCGACAAACTCATCGGCGCAGGCCAGATGTGCCGCCTCGCGGACTTCCTCGTCGGTGGCGTTCGGGTCGCCCCAGCGCAGATTCTCGGCGATGGTGCCGCTAAACAGCACGTTTTTCTGCAGTACCATGGCTACCTGGTGGCGCAGGGCGTCCAAGTCGTAGTCGCGCACATCCACGCCGCCCACGCGCACGGTGCCTTCGGTGGCGTCGTACAGGCGGGCGATGAGGTTTACAAGCGTGGACTTGGCCGAGCCGGTACCGCCGATGATGCCGATGGTCTCGCCGCTCTTAATGTGCAGGTCGATATCGTCGAGCGCCTGGCGCTTCGCATGCGCGGAATACTTAAAGCTCACGTGGTCAAAGTCGATGGAGCCGTCGGCCACCTCGAGCACGGGCTCGGCGGGATCGGCGATCGTGGGCTCGGCGGCCAGCACCTCGGTAATGCGGTGCGCCGATTCGTCGGCCATAGTTACCATGACAAAGATCATCGACAGCTGCATCAGGCTCATAAGGATCTGGAAACCATAGGTAAAGATCGAGGAGAGCTGGCCCACGTCGAACAGCGTGCCCTGGCTCGTGATGATGAGCTTGGAGCCCAGGTAGATGATGACGACAAACGCGCCATTGACGCAGATGTTCATCATGGGGTTGTTAAAGGCGAGCAGCTTCTCGGCGCGGGTGAAGTCCATCTGGACGTCGCGTGCGGCGGTCGCGAACTTCTCCTTCTCAAAGTCTTCGCGCACATAGCTCTTGACCACGCGCATGCCGGTGACGTTTTCCTCGACGGACTCGTTAAGGGCGTCATACTTGTGGAACACACGCGAGAAGATGGGGCGCACCTTAAAGATGATAAAGAACAGCCCAAAGCCCAGCAGCGGAATGATAACCAGGTAGACCATGGCAACGCTGCCGCCCATGATAAACGCCATGGTAAAGGCGAAGATCAATACCAGCGGCGCGCGCACGGCGATACGGATGATCATCATAAAGGCCTGCTGCACGTTGTTGATATCGGTGGTTAGGCGCGTGACGAGCGAGGAGGTCGAGAACTCATCGATGTTGGCAAAGCTGAACGTCTGGATCTTGTAGAACAGGTCGTGACGCAGGTTCTTGGCGAACCCGCAGCTCGCATGGCTGCAGGTGACGCCGGCAGCGGCGCCAAAGGCAAGCGACGTCAGCGCGATGAGCACCAAAAAGCCCGCGGTGGGAAGCATCTCGGCTACGGTGGCGCCGTCTTTGATGGCGTCGATCAGGTTGGCGGTGATAAATGGAATCAGCATCTCGCAGAGCACCTCGCCAAGCACGAGCAACGGCGTGGCAACGGTGACTTTCATATAGTCGCGGATGCTGCCCATGAGGGTTTTAATCATCCAGTTCCTCCCAGGTTTTGCGGATTTTATCGAGCATTTCGGCGAGCTGCTCGCGCTCGTCGTGGGTGAGCGCGCTAAAGGCCCGTTCTCTAAAGCGGATGCGGGCCGCCTGGTCGATGCGGGCGTTTTCCCGGCCGGTTTCGGTCAGGCGAATGGTGAGTTGCCGTCGATCCTTGGGGTTACGGCTGCGCTCAATGAGGCCGTTGAGCTCGAGCTTGGACAGGATCTCGGAAAGCGACCCCGGCTTGAGGCCGAAGTGCATGCCGAGTTCCTGCTGCGACATCTCGCCGCCGGGCTGCTTGGCCAGTAGGCAGATGATGGGCGCCTTGCCGGACACGCCTCCGCCATGAAAATGCATGTAATGGCCGCAAAAGCCCAGGTTATTGAGGATGCGCTTGGCAAGCTTGTCTTCCGAGCTAACCGCTTCGGATACATCCGCCGGCTGTGACGGGTCGCCGCCGGGCTCGTGCGAACAAAGGCTAAGAGGTTCATCGCACATAAATTAGTGCTGCTCCTTTCTTTAGTTAGGTAGTGGAATTGTTTTGTGCCTAACCAATTTAGGAGCGTGAGAAATCAAAGTCAAGGTACCAAACTTATAGTTACGGCGTTTTGCCAAACGCCGTAACGGCTCGACGCTGCGCGGGCCGCATTTGGACAATCTGACGTTCAACTTCAAGGGCGCGACCAAAAGGTCAGCGCCCTTTCGTTTCACGTCACCTTGTCTCAAATGCGGCCCGCTCGCTCATATGACCCAATCCGCTGTCAAGAGCCACAATGGCCCCGCCGACCGCTTGCAATCGGTCGGCGGGGCCTGCCGTTAACCCGTCCCGGTCCGCCCCCGGCATGTC